>JAGRJR010000121.1 GCA_020442635.1 Lysobacterales bacterium | reverse complement strand
TGGCTGGAAACGCAACCAAGCCTGATTACGAACCACAAGAAGTAGCGATAAAAACCAAAGCTGGTGTGATTACCGGAAGATCGGACAACCAAAAAGAATACCTGCATAATATCGTTACTCATGATATCAACTTTGGTATTGGTCCTGCAGGAACTGGTAAAACCTATTTGGCCGTGGCTTGTGCTGTTGATGCCTATATGAATGACCGGGTGCGACGGTTGGTATTGGTCAGACCTGCGGTAGAAGCCGGTGAACGCTTGGGCTTTTTGCCGGGTGATTTGAGCGATAAGGTAGATCCTTATTTACGCCCGCTGTATGACGCCTTGTATGACATGCTGGGACATAACAAAGTTGAGAAGATGCTCGAAAAGAATGAAATAGAAGTCGCACCATTGGCTTTTATGCGTGGTCGAACGTTAAATGATGCTTTTGTCATCCTGGATGAAGCACAAAACACGACAGTTGAACAAATGAAGATGTTTTTGACCCGAACTGGTTTTAATACCACAGTGGTGGTCACCGGTGACATCACCCAAATTGATTTGCGTCCGGGTGAAAAATCAGGCCTAAAGCATGCCATGGAAATTCTACAGGAAATCAAAGGTATCAGTTTCAGTTGGTTCAAATCCAAAGATGTGGTCAGACATTCGCTGGTACAAAAGATTGTCGATGCGTATGATAACCAAAAACGCCATGATCAGTCTTGAACTGATTAACGAAGAAAATCTAAAAGCCCCAGATTCAAGTGATTTTGTAAAATGGTTGGATCTGGTGGCCAATCACCTGAATGTCGAAGGTGAAGTATGTATTAAAATCATAGGCCAGGAAGAAAGCCAATACCTGAATCACACCTACCGCTGTAAAAACAAACCCACCAACGTTTTATCTTTTCCCGCTGAAATCCCGGATTTTGTTGAGTCAGAACACATCGGGGATTTGGCCATCTGCGCATCAGTAGTTGAGCAAGAAGCTTTGGAACAAAATAAACCACTTAATCACCATTGGGCACATATGACCATTCATGGCTTATTACACTTACTTGGTTACGACCATATAGATGATGCTGAAGCTGAAGAAATGGAGGCTTTTGAGATTCAGTTGTTGTATGAAATTGGTGTTAAGAATCCGTATTAAAAGCTTTGATTAGAAGACACGAATTATCAACAAAGATTAGTTAGGAAAATTATTTTGTCAAATACACAGTTTGTATTCATTAACAATAAGGACATACCCAATAATAAACAGTTGCAAAATGTGATTGATACTCTTGGTTATGATTTAAAGCTTGACTCGGAGTTTGAAATCCGCAATTTTGAGGGTTTTTTACCTTGTGTTTTAAATGGTTATCCAGACATTGGTTTTGAATTTTATTGTGAGAACGCTGAAACGGTAATTAAAGATGATCCATCTTTTAAAGACCTAATGAATGCTAAGGATACTTGTATCAGCTTGACTTGGGGAGGTAGCTTTAAGGATTACGCGGCAGTATTAATTATATGTTGCGCATTGGCTAAGTCTGCTGATGCAGTTATTTCCTATGAGGGTGAAGCGCCTGAAACTCTGGATAACTTATTGGATGCTGTCGATGATGCCATCCATAGGGCTGAAAAAGTAGAGGAAGAAAACAGCAAGAAACAACAAGTTCTTGCAAACGTAAAAGCAGGACATGAAAGTGTTGAAAAAATTCTACAGGAAAAACTGAGTGCTTTGGCAGGAGCGGAAATCACTCATGTTAACTTATTTGGAAATTTGATGCTTCGATTCTCAAATGAACAACATTTAATAGCCAAGGCCTACAAATTAATCATTCCAGGTCAAACAATTGATGTTGCAAGTTATGCGAAGATCAGATCAAAACAAATTGATATTTTAACGCAATATTCAGAAGCGGAAATAAATGTTGAATTGGAAGCTGAACTTGAGCAATTAAACAATCAATTGGATCAAGCCATGGAAGATGACGAAAGCAACAATGAAAAGATTAAATCTGAAATTGAAAGCTGGCCTGAAAAAGTTACGGTGAAACAGGCAAGTTTACTTGAAAATAATGTGTTGAAAATAGTTTTGTCGGAATTGGACAAAACGTATTTTGAATTACATACCTTTGACTCGATGCTTTCTGATATCACATTAGGATTTGAACGATTACAATTTAAAATTACTCCAGATGATGTTAAGTTAATATGATTACTGCATGTGTAACCTTACGTTAATTTAATACTATCAGAAGCAATCATAATTTAAGGAAAAATACCATGAATAAAATATTATTGCCAATTCTATTACTTTGTATAACATTCAGTGCAACAGGTGCAGAAAATGAATCAGTTGACTTAAAAGCTTTTGCACAATTGTATTTTAACAAGATGGTTGCCACTCAATCACCGGACGCCACCGGTGAGGATTTGGAAAATTATTTGGCCTTGTTGGCCGATGATGTGGGGCATACCCATTTACCGTGGGTTACCGATGATTCAAGATTGCCTGATGGAAAACAGGCCATGCGTGAGGGCATGACTTATTATTTAGGAGCCAATACAGAATACCAGGCTGAATTGTTAGATGTGTTTATTTTTAATGATTCCGCAATAGCGATTCGATATAAGCACCACGCCAAAGGCATTCATCCGCAAACTCAACAGCCCAACGAATACACCAGAATAAATATGGAAGTATTAGAAATGGATGGAGACAAAGTGGGGGTTATTCGCAAATATCATGAATAGATGTTTAAGTAGCTTCAAATATGAATGCTGATAAGATAATCATTGTTTTCATCGTTATTCTTGTACTGTATGCCCATTGGTGGATTTTTCAATGGGTTAAGTTCAAAGTAGATGAGGCGGTAATTCATAAACAGTTATTAAAATCCGGTGACATGGATGAAATGACAGTAGCAACAGTGGCCTTAAAAACTGGTATCAATCAACACAGGGTGTCTAAAGTGTGTAGCAAGAGTCAATTAGAAGTTTTAAAAGCGCTGATTTCATCATGAAAGTTTCTGATTGTTTTCATAGGCACAGAGGTGAAACATTATGACTGGTTCGCATCTAAAAGCCCTTTTGATGTCACTCAGGCTGCCGTTTTTATTACTGACTCCAATTTGTTTATCACTAGGTGTTGTATTTGCATACCAGGCAACTGGTTTTGTTGATGTAAGTAAACTTATGCTCATTTTGCTGGGTGGTCTTTCGGCACACGCCAGTGTCAATTTATTTAACGAATACAGTGACTATCAAAGTGGTTTAGATAAACTCACCGAAAAAACGCCATTCAGCGGAGGAAGTGGTGGTTTATTGGTTTATCCTGAAGCATTAAACACTGTGCGTAAATGGGCTGTGATAGCTTTAATAATCAGTATAGTCATTGGCTTATATTTTGTATTAACTGTCAGTTTACTGCTGTTCCCATTAGGATTTATTGGTGCTTTATTGGTGGTTTTTTATACTGAGCAGGTGAATCGATGGCCATGGCTATGCCTCGTTGCACCAGGAATAGCTTTTGGGCCGATCATGGTTTTAGGGGCTTTCTTGGCATTAACAGGCCAGTTAGATTGGACAGTGCTATGGATATCCATGGTTCCTTTTTTTATGGTTAATAATCTTTTATTATTGAACCAACTTCCAGATATAGATGCCGATCATCAAGTAGGACGTCTTCATATTCCAATTCGCTATGGATGGAAAATCAGTTTATTGATTTACGGACTTTTTGCTGTAGCTACTACGGTAACCCTTTATTTGTTAAGAGCTGAAAAAATAATTATTGATAACTGGGGGTGGATTTGGTCGCCCGCTATAGCATCACTGGTTGTTTTACTGGGTACTTTTCGTAATCAACGTAAAACGACCGAATTGATTCCGTATCTTGGTATCAATGTGCTGATTACTTTGTTAACTCCTGTATTGTTAAGCTTGGGTTTACATTGAATTCAATTAAAAGCCTGTCTTATGATTCAAATACATTCATCATCAGGGCAGGGTAGGTGTTCTACCTGGATGGTGGTGTGTTGAATATTGAAGTTTTGCTCTATGACTTGTTTGATATGTTTGAGCACATCGGTATCATGCAAAACTTTATTGATTTCAACGTGTAATGTCATTAAGTTAATGTCATTGGTTAAAGACCAGGCGTGCACATGATGGACATCCGTAACAGTAGCTATCTTCTCAACCAACAACTTTCTGACTTCATTTTCATCGATATGCGCCGGTGTCCCTTCAATAAGTATGTGAGCAGATTTTTTGACCACAGCCAAACCAGATTTTAAAATCAACAAAGCAACCAAAACTGACAACACGGGATCAGCCCAGTTCCAGCCAAAAAACATAATCAGTAGAGCAGCTACGATCGCAGCAACCGAACCCAGTAAATCGCCCAGAACATGAATTATGGCTGATTTCAGGTTGAGGTTCTCGTGATCGCCACCACTGAGAATTTTAAAGACCACCAAGTTAATCAACAACCCCAAAACAGCAATAACAATCATGGGTGTTGCCATCACTGCAACTGGCTGCATGAATCTTTGAATCGCTTCAATCACAATCCACACAGCAATCAACAACAAACTCAAACCATTGACAAAAGCAGCCAGAATTTGGAATCGATGCCAGCCAAAACTACGTTTTTCATCTGCTTGTCGATCACTGTATTTAAAAGCCAACCAGGATAGCAACAAAGCCAAACCATCACTGAACATGTGACCTGCATCAGCCAGTAAAGCCAAAGAGCCAGAGATTAAACCACCAATAACTTCGGCAAACATAAAGCCAAAAGTCAGAATCATCGCCCAAAGTACGCGAATTTTATTATCTTGGTTTATCGCTACGCTATGGTCATGATGACCATGATTGAGCCCATGATCGTGTTTATGATGGTGGTCATGTGAATGATGATTGCCCATTTTATTGATGTTTACCTTTGTCCCAACCTTTGGCGCCAAAATATTTCATGCCCGCAGCTTCGGCGCCTGATTCAAGTGAAGTACCCATTGAATCATTCCAGCGATTCAGGTAGCCGAATAAAGCGATGACTCCCAATACTTCAACGATTTCACCATCATCCCAGTACTTTTTAAGTTCGGTTTCAATTTTTTCATCAACGGCATTGGGTACACTTGAGGCTGCCAAAGCAAATTCAAACAGGGCTTTTTCAGCATCAGTAAATAAATCACTGCCACGAAACTCCCAAATGTTGTCCAAACGTTCCTGTGAACCGCCATAGCGTTCAGCAGCCAAAATGGTGTGAGCCTGACAATAACGACAGCCAGTTTGTGCACTGGTTAGATAGCCAACCAGACGCTTTTGTTCTGCGGTTACCCGGCCTTCGTTGGCCATGACCGCCATATTGAGGTTAACGAAAGCTTCAGCAATGGCAGGACGGCGCTGCATCGTTAAAACACTGTTGGGGCAAAAACCCAGTGTTTCATTGAAAAATTTGACCAGTCGTTCGACTTCTGGATTGGCAAATTGATCAAGTGGTGTAATCAGTGGCATGGTTGTTCCCAAAAAAAGAATAACAAGGCTAATGGTCTAAAGATAAAATTTCAAGTTTTATTGTGATGCTTTGCTTTAATTTTCACAGCATTGTCGCCATAATAATAGACAGTTTATCATTGAGAGCAGCATGACTTCATTCTACGATTTCAAAGCAACGACATTAACTGGCCAGGAAGCAGCCATGGAACAATACAAGGGTAAGGTGGTTTTGGTAGTGAATACCGCCAGTAAATGTGGTCTCACACCGCAATACAAAGGTCTACAGGAACTATATGATACCTACAAAGATCAAGGTTTAGTGATTTTGGGTTTTCCATGCAACCAATTTGGCAAACAGGAACCCGGCAGTGCTGATCAAATCAGTGAATTTTGTGAAATTAACTACGGGGTTGAATTCCCTATGTTTGGAAAAATTGATGTTAATGGCAAAGACACCCATCCGGTTTTTGAATACCTGAAAGATGAATTGCCGGGCACATTGGGTAAAAAAATCAAATGGAACTTCACCAAGTTTTTGGTTGGAAAAGATGGTCAGCCTATAAAAAGATTTGCACCAACCACCAAACCGGAAGACATCAAAAAACACATTGAGAAAGCATTGGCTGCTTAATTTATTTAAAGCACCACAACCAAGTGGTGCTTTTATCTTTTAACCAATTTCAAAAGAAGTGATGCCATAAGTATTTTGGATATTGATGTCTGGCTCATTACCCGTGTACATTCTTGCCGTCTCAAACACTTTTTCAGCATCTCTCGACGACAACAGGGGTGAAACTGTTTGATTTCTATCAGTAATGTCCAGATAGATCAATGCGTTATCTTCAACTATTGAGGTTAAATCTTTCAATATTATTTCAGCATTTTGCGGCCTGTCAGCAAACAATGGGCCTATTTTATAACCTTCATCACAAGCTCTGATGACACCATAGGCTACAACTTTGTCTTGTTCCACAATTAAACGTGCATGTGCATTGGTTTGACTCTGCCATGCCTGATTAAAGTCGTTTCTCTCTGAAGGGAAGAAATCATCCAGGTAGTTTTGAATCGATGTCATGGTGTGCTTGTTGGCATCTATGCTTTGATAAGAATGTGCTTTGTTTTGACCGTTGCGCCATTGGTATCTGATGTTGTTATGAGCCAATTGAAAGCCTGACTTGCGGTAGTTATGCTGCTGTTCAACCACACCATCCAAAGCCATATTACACCCTTGCAAATATTGCATGCCGTGCTGCCAGATTTGCCAGCCATATCCATGACCCCGATATTCAGGTTTTACAATATAAAAGCCGACGAAGCCAAAGTCATGGTATTTAATCGCTGAAATACACGCCACCATTTCATCTTGAATATAACCCACAAAAAATCCGTTTGGGTCAGCTTTTTGATAAACATTGGCATCATTTTTTCCGGGATTCCAACCTTCTTTGGCCGCCCACTGTACCATTGATTTGATTTCAGCATGATTAGCCGTTTTTATTTTCATCTCACTCATGTCTGTATTTCAAGCAATGCTTTTTACTGTTGCCGCACTTCAGAGATGATTTCAATGCGGCGATTTCCGGTATGAGAGCTTGAGGTGGCATA
>JAGRJR010000120.1 GCA_020442635.1 Lysobacterales bacterium | reverse complement strand
AATCTGATTCTTACCATTTTCCACCTTATCAATTATGGTTGCTCTGTCACTATATGAGATATCAATTTCATATAAATTAAAAAACTTTCCTCCAGCAAAGTTATTAAAACTAGGGTTTGAATTCCATTGGTTAGCATTTGATATAATTGATTGATTATTTGCTATTCCAGTTGGAGAATGCCGGCTATCAATGAAAGTTAAAACTGGTACTTCAGAGTAGTCCCATACTATTAAATTTGATATAACTTGGTTTGAAGCAATACTATTTGTGATATAAAAAAGTATAAAAAGGAACCAAATAGGGATGAGTGAAAAAGTCTTATTCATATTATTTTTCTCCCTTTAATCTTAAGGTTTCTTTTTTTAAAGAATCAATAGTCAACTCTTGTACTAAAACATTCTTTTTGCCTTGTTTTTCACTTGTAAATTTTCTATTTTGCTCACCTTCATCCGATTTTCTCAATAACTTTCCATTTTTTTCCTCAAAAGCAGAATAAGCTTGCATAGTAGACCGGTAATAATTGTTGTCATTGTCAAATTTTAAAAAAGCTACTACTGACTCACCTACCCTATAACCATAATTTGCACTAATTAATACACATTTTCCGTTATAGCACCCCCCATCCATTTTGACTTCAATCAATTCATTGTCAAATTCTCCCCAATAAACATCATTAACCTCTATAATGAAGGTAGTCATTAGTTTTTCCCCAGTAGTTTTATGCAATATCTTTTTGTTATTGACTCTTTGGGAATATCTTGTCACAGTAACTTCAGGTTTTGAGTAAATATCTCTAACTTGTCCTCTGATTATTAGATCTGATTTTTGTATGAGTTGTGCAGTTCCAACATCTGGGAATGTTGCGGAGTAAGCCACGCTTGCATTAAATAAAAATAATATTTTAAATGTCTGCAAACATAATTTCATTAAATGGTTTTTCATGAGTTTTTCCTTATTTATATTGATAGATTCGACTTGCAGGTGCAACATTCTAACATCTAGATAATATTTCAATTGGCGTCAGACGAACTAAAGGTTTTTCTCGGCTTTTTATTCAAACGCTTCTCAATAAATTGTGTTTGATCGAGTTACATCATCTAATCAGAAATATCAGCTCTTGCTTGTGATTTGGTTTATATTTTCTACGGTTGACTCTTTCTTATATTGTAATACTAAAGAAACCTAACAAGCGAAATTAAAACTTTTTGGAGGTATAAGGTAAAAATTTTCAAGTTCGCAGGATATATTATACAGAAATCATTAAGAACATACACGTATTAAAAATAAATTTCAATTGATTTTCTAGTGAACTGGGATGGAATTGGCTGGGTTTTTTGTAAATATATTCGTTTATTTTAAATATTGATGCCAGTCATTGAAATATTTGGAGAATTTTATGAGATTCTCTTTATTATTGCTGATATAGGTATTGGTATAAAGAGGCATATTGAACAAGCATACCCGGGGCAAGGAAGTGACGAAGAAGCAATAAAGCTTGCAATTAAACCTCAGGTATCTGGCACATTTGGTAGCACAGATCCTTACAAACAGAAGAATAATGCTGGTATTGGGTTGTTTATCTCTACCAATATTATAAGAAGATTAAAAGCGGATATGCATATACTGTCTGGGAATGGTTTACTGCATGTCTCACCGAGAGATATAACTGGAAGAACTTGGGATTAACAGTGGTCAGAGCCGTTGATTTTCTTTTATATTTTTGCAAAAAAACATAAGTTCATTCAATATTAGCAGCCTTTCTTACATTTAAACAAGTTTCGATTTCGGTTCAAATAAGCTATATGAATAACTTAAGTGTAAAAAAACACAATTGGGAGGGATTTGTTTATCGCTGATGTTCTTAATGCCAAAATTAAGGATGCTGTTCATAGCATGTACGTACCAGTCAGCCTATAGTAGCAATCAACAATAAAATCCTTTTGAATAAGCGAAAGTGAAAAAAGTTGAAGTTGTTCGAATGAAGTCATCGAGCTTCTCAAGCTGGAATTTTTTCTACATTCCAGCTTGAAAGATGAGTTATTTTAGAGTTTACTTCTTGAAATGCTCCACTTCAACATCGGTATAAATTCCACCGCGAACCATAAATTCAATGCATACTAATCGTGCTATTTCGAGTGATTGCGCTCACATCTCCTTTAGGGTTGAGGATGAGATAAAGTTCAATTAAGTTGCGCAACACGCAACATTGTGATATATTACGATAATGATAAAAAGTTTCAGCCATAAAGGATTGGAGTTGTTCTTCACCACAGGGAGTACAAAAGGAATTCAGTTTGAACATGCATCCAGATTAGAATTAGTTTTACAAGCTTTACATACATCAACGGAGATTCAGGACATGAGCATCCCGGGATGGAGATTGCATGAACTATCAGGTAACAGAAAAGGTATTTGGTCTGTCCGAATCAGTGGGAATTGGAGGGTCACCTTTGAATTCACAGATGGACATGCTTATTTAGTTAACTATGAGGATTATCATTGATGAATATTAAACAGCACAAACCAATGCACCCTGGAGAGTTTATTCAAAGAGTTTATTTGGAGCCATTTGAATTAGGTATCAGAGAGGTTGCAAAAGCTTTAAATGTTAACCCTTCGACTTTGAGCCGGCTTGTTAATGGTAAAAGTGACATCGTGCCTAATATGGCACTGAGAATATCAAAAGTTCTTGGCAGAAGCCCAGAATCCTGGTTGCAAATGCAGGATAATTATAATCTGTTTCAGGCAAAGCAAGAAATTGATTTATCAGACTGTGAGCCGATAAAGTTCGAGGCAGCATGAAATGAGCGGTAAGGATTTATATAAGCTCAAGCATTCTCAGCAAGATATGTTTGTTGCTGATATTGTGGATGCCCGATTAAAAGACGATCTCCATACAATGGAGCATCAGATATACAACCTTTCAACGAAGAAACTCGTTGTACCCTTTAGGTATGAGCATAATGGGAATGTATTTGAGGTTAAGCCATCAACGGATGGAATCCCTTTCATAGGAGACAAAGATATATTAATTTACTGTGCCAGTCAGCTTGCAGCAGCAATAAACAAAAAGAAGACACCAAAGCGTACAATAAGGCTGTCTGTTCATAGTTATTTGATTACAACGAATAGAGGAAAAGGGGGTAAAGGATATATAGACTTTGTTGACTCATTAGATAGACTTTACGGAACCCATATAAAAACAGATATACAAACAAACAATGAAAGGATTATCGAACCATTCCGAATCATAGAAAACTATAAAATAATTGAGAAAACCAAGAATGCAAGTAGAGACAAAAAAGGAGCAGTAACAGTCGATATTACCTTATCCAAATGGCAATATAATGCGATATTAGCAGGAGAGTTACTAACGCTTAATAAAGATTACTTCCGGTTGAGAAGTCCTATCAACAAGGCTTTATACTTACATGCCAGGAAGCACTGTGGTCATCAAGGCAAATACAATATTAGTTTGGATAAACTTAAGAAAAAAATAGGAATCAGATCCGAGTTAAAGGAATTTCGAAGACATATTAGAGCAGTTTGTGTAAAAGGTGCAATTTTAGAATATGAAATTAATCATGACCCTGAAAAAGATAGGGTTACATTCTATAACACGAGTAAAAAAGGATTAGTTGCTAAAAGCAAAGACATGTTAGAGGCAATTGATAAGGATTTAATTAAAAACATGACTTCTGATTGTATTATTAGTAAAGAAGAGATAGATAGGGCTGAGAATGTTTACAAAAAATTAATCAAGGAAGGTGCAGATGAGCTTATCGCAAGGAATATAAGAGATAAAATGCTTAGAAAAGACTAGTTTTAGGTTCTGAAATGAAACAGTTTTCTTAGAGGTATGCATATATTAAGCCATTGAAATACAAATATTTTATTAAATAGGTGGACATCACCCACCGACAGCAGTGAAACAATACTCAAGAGTAATGAAACAAGCTCAAAATTATGTAGCATATTAAATCGTTAATTAAAGCAAGAAAAAAATATCCCTTCAAAACCCCTAAAAATCTCACTAATTTATATAAATATTATGGAAATTATTATCTAAATACAGGTGGACATCACCCACTTAAAGAGTGGACATCGCACACCACATGGTGGACATCACCCACCGCTTAAAGTGGACATCACCCACCACACACTCACTAATCCCCTTTATTACCAACGTCTTTTAAAACCATAACACGCGCACGCGAACTAACTTATATAACTATAAAATAACAAAAATGCGGGGTACTAATCAGGTAAAACCAGAACCATTTTTCATCACCTTGCTTTTCTCAATCGTACGACCCTACTCCAGCCATTAATGAATTCGCTTCGCTCATTTCTTTTTGTGATTCTCGCAAGCTCGAATCTTTTAACCAACCCTCCCACATCCTGTGGTCGCCCAATTTCGCTTAAAAGCGAAATTCCCTAATGCTCGGCTCCTGCCTCGCTTTTTCAATTAAATGAGTTCGCTATGCTCACAATTATCATAATCTCGAAAACAATGTTTTCTCAATTACTGTCGCTGAGATATTGAAATCTACTCTATTTCAATGTCGAAAACGACTTCGTTAAACAACGAATTGTCATCAGGGCGCGAATAAAAATTTTCGTGTTTTTATGGTTTTGAGCCACGCCTTTAGGTTTTGGTGGATCTTTGTGCTCTGTCCCCTTTGTTTGGTTTGGCATACATCCATGTATTTTGACGAGATTTCTGGATTACCGTCTGCTTGCATCCTTGCAAGCATTCCCTACGGGCAGATTACTGTTGAAATCGAACGGATATAGGGTGTCTTTCGATTTTTTGTTTTTTTGTTTTTTTGTTGGGAAACATTGCTTTTGAAAATAAAGCGTCTTAAATCGCTTTATTTTGGCTCGTAGTACATGAGCGTATTGTGATTTAGTGTGAAAAAGCGGTTAATCAAGTTGTGGGTAACTCACTTGTTAGTTATCCATCAGCTTGTTAATGGCTTTTGCATACAGTCTGGAACAGAAAATCACACGGAGCGAAATGCCGGAATTTTTTTAGTTAAAAAAAACTTTCCAGAAAGTCAAAGCGAATGCAATAATACTGATAAATACAACCGCCCAGTACACCACATCATCTTTTGTTTTAGGCTCAATCGTTTCTATGTTCTTTTTGCCTATCAGGCGACTGGTTTTGTACAAATCCTCAATTTTTTTGTTGATTAACTCAAGCTTTTCTTTGTCATTCATGGCATTAATCCTCAAGCTTTGAATAATTATACCGTACGCTCGGCAATTCTTTTCTCAATTTCCTGAAAATACGCCAAAATCTTTTTTTGTGCAATCGATCTGGGTGAGAAAAACTTGTAATTCACGAAATACCACTCCAAACCAAAAAGACTGAAACGACGATGAAATTTGTATGTACAGCTGAGAACCGGAAAGAATCTGATAGATACAAAAAACTTAAACGGGTTGGGAGTTGAATAGAGAAACGGAATCAGTAATACCAGGACAAATACATTTAGTAAAAAGGATGCAAGCAATGTTCCGGCCACAAACGAAAACCAAAAAACTACAAAAGGCCTGTTGTTGTAATCCCTAATGGTCAGAGTATCTCCGTCATACCAATTAACAAATGGCGGTGAAAATTTCATCATCTTGATTTTCTTTCCGTTGCGTTCACCGATATTCACCTCTTTCATGTGTTTGAGCCACGCTTCTGGAATTTCCTTGATTCCTTTGGATTCATGAAGTCCGTGTTTTTTCAGGATTTCTTTAATCTTGTCATTGTCTGTTTTCATTTTCATTTTGCCGTTTGTTTTTTGCAAATATACATTAATCCATTCTCAAAACATGAGAATAAAAACCAGAGGAGCGTTAGCTCCCCTGGTATTGGTAGTACCTACCCTGCCCTCGTAAAACGAGCGACAGAATAAATACTTGAACCTAAAATCAAGACTGTTAAAAACAGTGCTATGATTCTAAGTGTTACACTGGCATATTTGACTCTCCCATGCCATAATCTGAATTACTTAAATAAAAAGATAAAAAGCACCACACTTTTATCCGTTACGGAAGCCACCACGCCAATGGTGGCTTTTTTGGTCTTGATATTTTCACCAGTTTCTTTCTGGATGTTTGTTTCGCAAAACACATACAGCTTTCAAGGACATGTATTGACGAGTTCTCAGGCTCGTTAATTCAATACTCAACATTCACTTCGACTAAATCGCAATCGTTGTTTTTACCTTTACTTACCTTTCTCCCACACATAGCTACGACAATTAAAATTACCGCTTTAACGAAAGTAATCAGCTTTCGCAATGCCTTAGTGCTTCCCACGTTAGTCTATTTCGTCAACATTTATCGCCACCGGCTCATCATCATTGCTAGATATGCATCTCACCTTTTCAGGTTTTCAGAGGACCGAGATTCCAAAGCATCTCTCTTACTCGCAATGTGACTTGATAACCTTTAGTCTGCCAGGCACAACTCTGGCTATGGCTATAAATGATTTACTCGTATGCAACCGTCAAGGGATGCAATTACTGGCTTGAGCTTTCCACCGATCTGCAAAGGTTGCCCCTTGCAGTACCGTCCAACCTCACCTTTCGGCTAACTTGAACCCATCACAGTTTCCCATGATGCTGAACCCACCAGACGAGACCGAGTTATACCCTTTCGAGCATCCCTTGGTTCGGTTTTTCACCGCTTCAAAATAAACAGGGTTTACCATGTCACCACAGCTCCCGTTTCCGTGTCGCCCAATCTTCTTAATCAGAGAAATTATTGATCGACTCGAATGGAACATTTCAGTCCCAAGCGGTCGTTAAGCGCAGCGAGCCCAACTACGGGCACTCCGCTTTTATGTTCGCTTGAAAACAGATTGAGAGTCTGTTTTCTGGTTGGGTGATTAAGCCAACCTTATCAAACAAAAGACCATTGTATTTTTTCAAATACGATTATTTAAGCGTTCCAGAAACAATGAAATATATCTCATATTTCCAGTGCCTCGCCACAACCAAGTGGCTTGCCGGTAACAACCGACACAATCATATTATCACCGGGTTTGTGATTTTTCGAGAAAAAATCGCTTAATATATGGAATCTCTTTATATAGAATTGTGCTAAACTTGAACAAATGCGTATTTCCTATTATTATAAGTGCTGAATCAAGAAAAAATAAAAAATGCAGTATTTTATAAAAAAATACAAAACTACCACAATGCAACGCATCCAGGATGCCGTCAGCAGAGGATATTTCTATCACACAAGCGGTCAATGCCCGCCTGAAAAAATAATGAACCTGGTTGCCAAATTCGACAAACTCTACGAAGTCAATTTGAATCGCAACCA
>JAGRJR010000011.1 GCA_020442635.1 Lysobacterales bacterium | reverse complement strand
TCGTTGTACACCAAATAAACATGACTCAACTCACCTTTGACATAAGCATCTAACATCACTTTAACCACACCAATCAATTTGGCCAATTCAGGCGTATCGCCCAATGCTGAAATATTTCCTTTTAATTCAACATTGGTTTTTCTGAATTGTGATGCTGCTTTGTTACCGATGGTAACCACATCAATACCAGCACCTTTTTGTTGCCATTCACGCATGTGCATGACACACTTTTTGAACAACAGAGAGTTCAAGCCACCACACAAACCACGATCTGTTGAGATGATGATGTAACCAACTCGATCTGCTTGTTGGTCATGCATGAACGGATGCTTGTATTCCGGTGTGGCTTTGGCCAAATGTCCAATCATCTGCTTGATCTTATGGGTATAAGGTCGAGATGCATTCATTTGGTCCTGTGCCTTTTTAATTTTACTTGCTGAAACCATTTCCAAAGCGGTCGTCACTTTACGTGTCGAAGTTACGCTTTTGATTTTGGTTACAATTTCACTACCGACTGCCATACTATTTACCTGTTATTGGGTATTGCTTATATTTACCAGCTGCCTGTTTTTTTGAAATCTTCAACGCCATCTCTCAATTTTGCTTCGATTTCATCATTAAAATCACCAGTTTTGTTCAGTGAATCCATAAAATCAGCTTTGGTGTTGTTCATGTGATCAATCAAGGCAGACTCAAAGGCACCGATTTCATTCATCGCCACATCATCCATGTAACCACGATCAATGGCGAACAATGAAACGGCCATTTCAGCCACACTCATTGGTGAGTATTGTTTTTGTTTCATCAATTCGGTTACACGTTGTCCACGTTCCAATTGCGCTCGAGTGGCTTCGTCCAAATCAGAGGCGAATTGAGCAAAAGCAGCCAATTCACGGTATTGAGCCAGTGCCAAACGTACACCACCACCCAATTTTTTAACCACTTTAGTCTGTGCTGCACCACCGACACGAGACACCGACAAACCAGCATCAATCGCAGGGCGGATACCAGAATTGAACAAGTCCGTACCCAAAAATATCTGACCATCAGTAATCGAAATTACGTTGGTTGGCACGAACGCTGATACGTCGCCGGCTTGGGTTTCAATGATAGGCAATGCGGTTAATGAACCTGTTTGACCTTTTACTTCACCGTTAGTAAAGCGCTCTACATAATCAGCATTGACACGTGCTGCACGTTCCAACAAACGCGAATGCAAGTAGAATACGTCACCAGGATACGCTTCACGACCTGGAGGACGTTTCAACAACAATGACACTTGACGGTATGCCCAAGCTTGTTTGGTCAAATCATCATAAATAATCAAAGCATCTTGTCCACGGTCACGGTAGTACTCACCCATGGCACAACCAGAATAAGGTGCAATGTATTGCATCGCAGCAGAATCAGAAGCTGTAGCAGCTACGATGATGGTGTGATCCATGGCACCGTGTTCTTCCAATTTACGTACCAAAGCAGATACCGAAGAACGTTTCTGACCAATGGCTACATAGATACAAACAACACCGGTTCCTTTTTGGTTAATGATCGCGTCAATGGCAACAGCTGTTTTACCAGTTTGACGGTCACCAATAATCAATTCACGTTGACCACGCCCAATAGGCACCATCGCATCAATAGATTTCAAACCTGTTTGCACGGGTTGGTCAACCGATTTACGGTCAATTACACCTGGAGCAATTTTTTCAATAGGTGAAGTTAACTTGGCTTCAATAGGACCATTGCCGTCAATGGGGTTACCCAAAGAGTCAACCACACGTCCAATCAACTCAGGGCCAACAGGCACTTCAAGAATACGACCAGTACATTTGGCTTTATCGCCTTCTGAAATGTGGCCATAATCACCCAAAATTACCGCACCCACAGAATCTCTTTCCAGATTCAAAGCCAAAGCATAGGTGTCGCCTGGTAATTCAATCATTTCACCTTGCATCGCATCGGCCAAGCCGTGGATACGTACAATACCGTCAGACGTACTGACAACAGTACCTTCTGTCCGGGCCTCTGACTGAACTTTAAAGTCCTTAATTCGATCTTTAATCAGTTCACTGATTTCTGATGGATTCAATGTCGTTTGCATTGCATTTCCTCGTATTCTATTAAGTCTGTTGACTTAAATTAATTAAAAAGCTGTGTTTTCAATCGATCAACCTTACCGCGTAATGTGCCATCAATCACTAAATCTCCACAGTGAATGCGGGCACCGCCCATTAAGGTTTCATCAATTTGTGTATTCAAGCTGATCTGTTTACCGGTTCTCTTGCTGAGAGCTGCTGTCATTGCTTGTTTTTGAGCATCTGTCAATTCAACTGCTGAGAACACATCAACAGTGAGTGCCTGCGAATCTTGCTCAAGGTAGTACTGATACAACTCAGCCACTTCGGGCAACAAGCTTAAACGGTCATTATCAACCAGCAACCTTACAAAATTTTTGTAATGCTCGCTGGTATTGTCACCGCATACCAATTGAACCAAATCTTCGTCCGGAACATCTGGTCGACTGAAGTAATTAAGAACCTGTTCATCCTGAGCTAATCCCGCAGCCACCATCAAGTCTTTTGACCATTGGTCAACAACTGACTCGCTTTTGGCAAACTCAAATGCCGCTTTGGCATAAGGTCTTGCTAATGTGATTAATTCACTCATTGTTAGATCTCTTTAATTAAATCGTCCAGCAAATCTGCATGTTTTTTGGCGTCAACTTCTTTAGAAATTAACTGCTCAGTACCTGCAATGGCCAAAGCGGATACTTGCTGACGCAAGGCTTCTTTGGCGCGATTGGCTTCTTGTTCGATTTCTGCCTTAGCTGCATTGATCTGACGCTCTTTTTCTGCCAGGGCGTCTGATTTAGCCTGGTCTTTGATCTTGGTTGCCATTTGTGTGGCCTGGTCTTTAATGTGACTGGCTTGTTCTTTGGCTTCAACAATCAAAGTTTCCACTTTGGCTTTGGCTTGATTCAATTCTTTTTCAGCACGATCGCCGGCGGCCAAACCGTCAGCAATCTTTTTCTCACGCTCTTCCATAGCGCCCAAGATTTGCGGCCAGATGTACTTCATGGTGATCACTATCACAACAAAGAACACAAGTGCTTGAATGATAAGAGTTGCATTAATATTCATGTTTGTACTCCGCCTTAATCCGTTGGATTGGTGCTAAAATTAACCTGTAACAGCTGCTAAGAATGGGTTGTTGAAAGTAAAGAACAAAGCAATACCAACACCAATCATCGCTACCGCATCAACCAGACCCATTAACAAGAAGTATTTACCTTGTAACATAGGTGCTAATTCAGGCTGACGAGCTGAAGCTTCTAACAAGCGACCACCCAAGATACCCAAACCGATACCAGTACCAATCGCACTCAAGCCCAAAATCAATGCCACTGCAATGGCTGTCATGCCTTGAATATCAGCTACTAATGCTAAATTTTCCATCGTTTTCTCCGATTTACCTTTTGGTTAAAATAAAAAATTAATGTGAATCATGTGTCTCATGCGACATATTCAGGTACACCACACTCAACATCATGAAAATATAGGCTTGCAATGTAATGATCAGGATATGGAACAAAGCCCAAGCCAAAGCAAGCAAAAATTGTACAAAGCCCATGCTGGCGCCAGTGAAACTGAATGCATCTGACCAACCGTAATTTAAGGTCAATACTGCAATCAAAATAAAAATCAATTCCCCTGCATACATGTTACCGAATAGTCGCAAGCCCAATGATACGGGTTTAGCAATGGTTTCGACAATGTTTAGGAAGATATTTGGAATGGCCAAAATACTTTGAACCAACAAATTAGGGCTTTCAAAAGGATGAGTTGCAAACTCTTTCAAATAACCCAAAACAAAAGGTTTCTTAACCGTGAAACTGTAATAAAACACGATCAGCATCACACCAAATGACATACCAAAGGTGATATTAAGATCGGTAGATGGCACCACTTTCATGTAGTGAATACCAACAAACGTACCCAACCATGGCAACAAATCAACTGGAATCAAATCCATGAAATTCATCAAAAATACCCAAGCAAAAATGCTTAATGCCAATGGAGCAACAATTTTACTGTTACCATGAAAGATGTCTTTAACTTGCGTATCAATGAATCCAATGATCATCTCAATAAAGTTTTGAGTCTTGTTGGGCACACCGGCTGTAGCTTTTTTAGCCACTCTGCGGAAAAACCACAAAAAAACAACCGCCGTCAAAATGGTGTAAAAAACACTGTCGGTATTGATAGTCCAAAATCCGCTACCGTCAACCAACTCCGTTGTGTGATTCTTTAAATGGTGACTGATGTATTCACCAGCGCCGCCGCCTTCGCCACTTGCCATCGATTCTTCTCACTTAAAAGATGTTAATAACGCCACCCAAAACGCCAATAAGGTGGCTATGAAACCAATTAATAAAGGCATCAATTGGAAACCATAATTGGTTATTGCCAAATAAAACAACAAACCAATTATTACAAATTTCATGATTTCGCCTTTGAACATTCTGCCTACCAATGACTCTGGATTACCAAAAGGCCATGTAACGATAAGGGCAAACACCACCGAACCCAAGGCGCTTATTAAAGCACCAACAACCGCTGAAATCGCAGCTGACTTACTTTGTAAAAAGAAAAACAATAAAGCAATCAACACACCAATAATTACTTGATATATGGGTATTTTAACGACTGTTTTCTTTACCTCTTTTAAGGTCAAATGTTCGGTCATTGTTGGCTTTGGGGCAATACAAAAAGAGCCATTATTTTGACTCCTCTGTGGTTGCCAGTTCTAAAAGCGGGTGCATTATAATGGTTTACCCTACGCAAAGCAACGCTTTTGGCGCAATTTAAAGCCACTAACAGACCAGTCATTCACCGTTAATTAGAAAAGTGATTCTATGTCTTCTTTTTTTTGGCCCGCGGATGCGCTTGATCATAGACCTTGGCCAGGTGCTGAAAATTCAAATGTGTGTATATTTGTGTGGTCGACAAATCTGCATGACCCAACATTTCTTGTACCGAACGCAAATCACTGGAAGATTCCAGCATATGACTGGCAAATGAATGGCGCAACAAGTGAGGATAAACCCTCTCCCACAATCCTTGTTGCTGTGCCCAATGTTTTACTCTGGCCTGAATGCTGCGATTTTTCAATTGTCCACCACGCTGACTGATGAACACAAAATCCTGTTGGGTCTGGTTCCAAATCGTGGCTATGGGTTGCCACAACAACAATGCCTGTTCCGCCATTTTACCCAACGGCACCAACCGTTCTTTTCTGCCTTTACCCAATACCCGAACCAAGCCACTATCAAAATCCAAATCACTCCAGCAAAGTTGACTCAATTCAGACAGTCGCAAACCGGAGGAATAAAACAACTCCAAAACAGCCTTGTCTCGAATAGCTGTCTCAGAACTAAGGGGTATATCAACCAGCTTGAACATGGTATCCACATCCAGCACTTCGGGGAGTTTGCGTTTGATTCTTGGCGTCTGAACCGACTCTGCCGGATTAATATCGAGGATTTTTTGGCGTTTAAGGTATGCAAAAAAGTTTTTCAAATGAGAACGGTATCTAGCCAAAGATCTGGCGGAAATACCTTGAGCTGCTCTGCCCATCAGATAGGAACGCACATCATTTTCTGTAACTTCGGTTACAACATCAGCTTTTCCCTTTTCCAAACTTTGGATAAATTGTTCAATGTCCCTCTGGTTTGCCGAAACAGTCAGCGGCGACAAGTGCCGATTAAAAGACAAATGTTGCAAGTAATTATCAAGACATTGCTTGATGTGCATCGACATTGTTTTGTTGTGAAAAATATGAGGCCAATATTTGACAAAGTTTTTGTAGGATATCACTTGAAGAATGGGGGTGAAACTTCTCTTCATCTTTACTGGCAAAAGACATTAAACCAAACTTGGCCTGCTGACCAACGGGTAACACAATCGCAGATTTTATTTTCTTGTCTGTCCCAAATATACTTTGAATTTTTTCTTGTTTTAAGCGGCCGGAGACAGGTTCTGATTTGGCTTGGAACACTGAGAAATGAGTCTTTTGGACCGCATTCAAAGTTTCCACATCCTCAACATCAACACTCAATTCCACCCCTTCAGCCAATAGCAACTTGAAATAATCTGAAGAAAAGTGCGTTTTGACATAATTAACGAAGCCAGGTAAAAACTCAGTTTTATCTGTCATCGCCAATTCTGTAACCATCATCAGCAATCGATCCATCAGCGTTTCACTTTGTTGCGCGTTATTAATTAACTGAGCCAGTTGTGCCTTCAATTTTCGGTTTTCCTGCTGCAATGATTTGAGCTGATGTGTGGTTAAATCAGCCAACTCACCCTTAGAACTCACCACATCCAATGTTGTCAACAACTCAGGATTTTTGACAAAAAAATCTGGATTTTTTTGCAAATAGATTTTTACTGCGTAGCTTAATTTATTGTCATCACTCATAAGTTAGTTTTCCCTGGTAAACCAAAGTAGCCGGGCCAGTTAAGGTAATTTTATCACAATCCGAATCATAACTGACCCGAACATCGCCTCCTAACATGGATACTGTCAATGGCGTAGTGGTTCCCAGCAGGGTGGCACTGGCAATAGCCGCAGCGCAGGCGCCACTACCACATGCCTGGGTTTCTCCTACGCCACGCTCAACCACTCTTAGCTGAATATGGTGGTCATCAATTCTTTTTACCGCCTCCACATTAACGCCAGAGTTGAATTGGTTGTTAACAATATGACTGAACGGAGACAAGTCCTTACTGGTTAATGCAGGTTCATGATAAACCCAATGCGGATTTCCAATATCAACAAAATAGCCATCAACGCCCGCAATGTTCAATTCATCCACCACCACGTTCTGATAAAAGGTGACAGAAATGTTGTCTTCGTCCACATAGGTTAAATGTACTTCTCCACCCCAGCCATCAACTCTCAAATCTTTAACATCAAAACCATTGCGGTATAAATAATGAGCGATGGCTCTTTGACCATTTCCACATTGTTCAGCCTCCCCGCCATCGGCATTAAAAAAACGATAATAAAGCCCTGTTTCTTTTTCCTGTAACAAAATTAATTGATCAAAACCCACGCCTGTTCGACGATTTGACCACATTCTGATGTGCTCAGCAGTCACATTTAAATCATGCTTTCGACAATCAATCAACATAAAATCATTGCCTAAGCCATGTAATTTTTCAAATCTCAAAATTTTCATGGTTACATCCCCTGTTTTTCCACCGCTTTATTTCAATCTGAGTTCTCTTCTATGGTTGCATCCTGTTTATCAGGAATGTACAAATCGCCTTTGTTACCACAAGCCACCAAAAGCGTCATCATTCCTAACAACAGTAAGGTCATTCTTGTTTTGTTTATCATAAAAACCTGCTAAAACACTCAGTAGCAGTATAATAGAACGCTTTTAGCTGACTTACAACATGTTAGAATTCATTACCCATAAAACAGGCGATAATCCTCAGCTTTTAGTCATATGGCTGCATGGGCTGGGGGCTGATGGCCATGACTTTGAACCCGTGGTGCCACATTTTGCCCATCCTGATAAAGCCATTCAGTTTATTTTTCCTCATGCCCCCATACAAGCAGTCACCATCAATGGAGGCATGAAAATGCGATCCTGGTATGACATCAAAATGATGGACATTGGGAAAATGCCCGACGAAGCAGGTATCAGAGCTTCTGAACAGAAAGTACTTGAGTTGATTGATTCCCAACTCAAGGCCGGGTTCAAGTCCGAACAAATAGTACTGGCAGGGTTTTCACAAGGTGGCGCCATTGCTCTGCACACTTCAGTAAGAACACAACACAAACTGGCTGGTGTGGTGGCTTTAAGTTGTTACTTACCGATTCCTGAAAAACTGGAGCAAGAACAATCTGGATTCAATCAAAAAACTCCCTACTTTTTCGGTCATGGCAGCTTCGATCCGGTGGTTCCCTTCGATTTAGGCAAAAGTTCATTTGAAACCATCAAAGCCGCCGGTTATCCGGCAAGCTGGCATGAATACCCCTTACAACATGGTGTATCAATGGATGAAATTGAAGACATCAAACAATTTGTCCTAAAACTTTAGCTCCTTAATTTTGGATATCACCTTACTTCAAAACACCCATCGTGAGCTTAACATTGATTGGGTTGAACACATTGCTTCAACCCAATCGGCGGTTAAAAATAATGGTTTGTTGATTGCTGAGAACCAACCCGCTGGTGTAGGTCGTCGTGGCAATCACTGGTTGACTGTACCTGGTAAGTCGATTTGTTTCTCTTTACGACTCAACCTGACTTCATCAGTCGCAGGCCTGTCAGGTTATGCATTAATAATTGGTGTCGCGGTTATCGAAACCTTACTGTTTTTTGATACCCACACACAAGCCAGATTAAAATGGCCCAACGATCTTTATGTCAATGACAAAAAATTTGGTGGCATTTTAATCAACCTCACTCCAAAAACCAGTAACACCACCGACGTGACGATTGGTATCGGCATCAATTGGACATTAAGTGATGAACAGTTAGCCAGTATCAATCAACCTGTCACCAATATACCTTTAAGCATTAAACCCAAACGAGCGATATTCATCAATCAGTTGGTCGCCCAAATAAAAAACAACAACCAACGATTTTTAGCCGACACTCTTTCGAGCATTTTGCCCATTTGGCAGCAGTATGATTACCTCATAGGCAGACACATTATGATAAAGCAAAATGAACAAATGCTGCATGGTAAGTACTGCGGCATAAACCCATGCGGACAACTGCAAGCCATAATTGATAATCAATTGAAAACTTTTTCCGCTGCAGAAGTCAGCATCAGAAATCATGTATAATCGCACATTGTGAGTTGAACCGGAATTCAAGCTGAAATGCGATACCTTTTTATACTGCTACTGATTGCCAACATTGCATTTTTTGTGTGGCTGCAGCGCTTTTCTCCGGCGGTCAAAAAACCATTTGCCGCAGTTGATGAAGGCGTGAAAGCCCTGCAGCTGGTTGCCGAAGTTAAAGACAACAAAAGCAATGACAGCCATACGGTCAATAGCGTTGAAATCAATGATGATGTTCAGCAAATTTGCTACTCTGCCGGCCCCTTTGATATAGAAGCCAATGTTCATGCCGCAGCTGAAACGCTGGAGCCTCTGGTACTCAAAAGCAACATCAGAAAAATCACCACCACTCAGGAAGCCGGTTATTGGGTTTACTTACCCGCTCTTTCTAGCCGCGCCGAAGCCTTGAAAAAAGGTCGGGAACTGGCGACAGCTTATGTTAAAGACTATTATGTGGTAACTTCGGGTGACAATGAAAACTCAATTTCCCTCGGATTATATCGAGAACCCTATAATGCCGATAACCGCATTGCAGAATTGTCAAAAAAGGGTTTTAATGTCAAAAAAGAAATTCGTATCGAACAATGGCCTGAGTTTTGGTTGGACTTTAGCGTGACCGAGCCGCAACTAACAGTTTTACCAGACCTGAAACAAACCTACCCCGACATCAGTCAAAACGAAGTCATTTGTAAAAACAACTGATCATGACTCACATTCTGTTCGCAGATACCAGCCATCCAAAGCCCTATGACTTTGAAGATTTGGCCGCCCATGCCATGGGTGGCACTGAATCCAGCTTATTACGAACCGCCCAAATTCTTAGCATTCATGGTTATCAGGTCACAGTGTTCCAACAGTACAGAAGCACAGTCTGCAACCAACAAACCGTTCATTTTATTGGCCCTGACCATTTGACACAGATAACATCACCCGATCATGTAGTCATTTTGCGGAAATTTCCGCAATTGATCGTGTTCCAAAAACAGTTCCCAGGCGCACAATTTCATTTGTGGATACATACCTATAAAAGCTGGGAATATGTGTTGAAACGTGGCATCAGATTAAAACAACCCTGGCAGCTGATTACCAACTCAAAAACCCACGCGACCCATTGTGACAAAATCCTCAATCACAGTTTTTTTGGCAATATCTACAACCTATTCAAACCGAAAGTTTCAATCAAAACCTGTTACAACCCGATTCCCAAACCGGTAATAACTGAACAAATACCTAAGCGCGATTTAAACAAGCTGTTGTTTTTATCAGCACCTAACAAAGGTTTAAAACAGGTGTTAAACACCTTTCAACAAATCAACCGACATCTGAAAGAATTAAAATTGTACATCGCCAATCCTGGGTATCGTGAAGACCATCCTGAAGACATCCCCAATGTCTATTACCTTGGCGCACTACCCCCGGAAGACGTCAAACATCACATCGCCACCAGCCTCTGCGTGTTCTATCCACAAAACACATTTGCTGAAACATTTGGCTTAATCTACGCCGAAGCCAATGCACTTGGCACGCCGGTACTGGCACACGACATCGGTGCCGCGCGTGAA
This sequence comes from Lysobacterales bacterium, assembly GCA_020442635.1. Lineage (GTDB taxonomy): Bacteria > Pseudomonadota > Gammaproteobacteria > Xanthomonadales > Marinicellaceae > Marinicella. Next base: position 47,015 of record JAGRJR010000011.1, on the reverse strand, counting down.
ATTCTACACCCTAACAATGTTTTGATTGATGCTGATGATAATTACCAAATCACTAAAACCTTGGTGCAATGGCAAAGAGAATTACCCAAAGTCAACTATAGGGAGGAATTTAATGTAGGTGCTGTTTATAATCAGTGGAGAAGCGCTCTGGGTTTCTCATAGGGTAATCAGGCTACAAAGCTGCAATTGTGCTACTGATGTTTACTCTTGCGGTTTCTTCAAACTTATCAATAAAGTATTGAGTTTGGTAAATACTGGGGCGATTCAAGAATGATTTCAAAATCTCTTTTCTTTTTTTTCGATAAATAAACCAGGGAACAAGCCTGTACTCTTTCCTGACATTTTCCTCAAAAACATCATAAATGTCAGGTGGCGTGCCTAAAATGGTTAAATCTATATCAACCACTAATTTTTCATCATTGCTGTGAATATGGCCATTGTGCTCTGTAGCCATGATTAATTTAAAAACACGTTCTTGGCCTTCAAGATCATAATTACAAGAGCTTAAAAACTGTTTTGCCCACTGAGCACTCTCCAATTCATTGGATTTTGACAATGGTTTATAAACTGCGTCATGAAACCAAATTGCCAGCTCCAGTTCAGCGGGTTGTATTGCTAAATCAGATACCGCATCAAAATGTTTGAGCATCGCATCTATATGCTTTTGAGTATGGTAATGCCTGTGTTTTTCAGCATAAGCCTCATAAAGAGTCTGGTAGAGATCTGTTGAATGTTCAACTCTTAATGCTTGCATAAGGTTTTTCCATCTCTCTTTTTTCATTTTTCTAACTTTGGTGAATCATCTTTCCTTACCCCAATGGCCTGCAGAAAGTTTTTTCCTGCTAAAACGAGATATAACCAAGATTTCTTCCACCTATTCCCTAAAAGAACTATATGAACATGCCAACCCTTTTCTCTGCGTGCACTGTACCGCTATAGAGTAGCGAATAAGCCTCTGAGTCTCCAACACGTTTCTTTGCGATGGCTTTTGCAAAATCAATTCCAATAGTTACCATCTCTGAGACTTCATCAACGTTTGGTTCTCCCTGAGCTTTAGGAAAAGCGAGGATGTAATAGTTAGGGATAAGGTCCTTTTTAATTCTCAAGAGCTTACATAATTTACCTGTAGAAAGCTCAAATGATTGGTTTTCATACATATTAATTTTACAAACAACTGGTTGTATCATTCACTTTTTTCCTCGAAATCTATCGAAACTGAATTCACACAATAACGCAGACCTGTTTCAGTGGGACCGTCGTTAAACACATGACCTAAATGACCGCCACAATTGGCACAAACAATTTCGGTACGGCGCATGCCGTGGGAATCGTCGAACACTTCTTTGATTTTTCCTTGTTCAATTTCCTGGTCGAAACTGGGCCAGCCGCAACCTGCATCAAATTTAGAACTGCTGTCGAATAACTGCTCCCCGCAAGCTTTGCAGTGATAGGAGCCTTCTTCAAAGTGCAAATTATACGCGCCTGTATGTGGCCGCTCGGTGGCTTTGTTGACGATGACTTCGTAACTAACCGGATCCAGTTTTTTTTTGAGCTCAGATTTTCGTTTTTCGTCCATTGCTTTACCCCTGGCAATAAAAAAAGACCCATCAGAAATAGTGGGTCTTCTTATTATAGGAACAAAATGGATTTAAACCAGTGTATCCATCAAATCAATCATAAACTCGGTGTCTTCCTGCGTTTGTTCATCCCAGGAATCAAATCCTAATTCCTCTACAATGTGCCGTCCTTTTTCATCATTGTGCATATCAAGCAATGCTGCCTTGATGGCCTCTTTGTGCTCAGAAAATCTTGGACTGACCAAGAACATGTGTTTAATCACTGAAATTTGACTTGTGACAATGGGCACAACTGCAGACTTGATGACTTTTGACATTTTTTCATAGGCTTGTTTGTAAAAAAAGCCGGCCTGCGCTTCTCCGATCATGATTTTTTTAGCCACTATCACATAATTAGGATGTTCGCTGAGATTGATATTACTGGCTGTTAAGTCAGCAGGCTCAATCATAATCATGCACATCATGTGCACATCTTTATCATCGGTTGATGCAATGTGGCACCCGGGTTTCAGATCTTCAACACATTTAATACCACCATCGCTGGCAACGGCAATAACAGCTTCGTCTGATACGCCTTGAGGTGCAGCAATGGCTTCAAAACCTTTTTCACGAACCAATGTGGTGGCGTCATAAGGATTTACATAAATGAGATCAACATGACCAGCCTCCATGGCTTGATGCTGAGATTCAAAATCATCGTACAATTCCAGGTGAATGTTGACGCCCAGTTTTTTTTGTAACCATGTGTTAAAAACAAACCAGCTTGCTATTCTTTCGGGCGGAAAATCCGGGCTTACCGTTAGGTTATAAGTCATGATGATTGCTCCTCTGCCAACATTTCTTTGTATAAACCAACACATTCATTGATCTTAGTACGTGAGGGTTTTCTTCTTACTGAGGCAAATCCCACCACTTCACCGTTTCTTACATTTGAGATAACGGTGGCATAAACCCAGTAGTACTTACCATCTTTGCGCAGATTTTTTACATAGCCGTGCCATTTGGCTCCAGTAGCAGCCGTATCCCACACGTCCTTGAATGCGGCTTTTGGCATATCAGGATGGCGTAAAATATGATGTGGTTGTCCGATCAATTCCTCTTCTGAAAAGCCGGACATTTCAACAAAAGCCTTGTTGCAATGTGTAATGATGCCGGTGGGATCAGTTCTTGAAACAATTAATTTACCCTCAGGAAAAGGCACTTCTTCATCTGTTACCAAAACCCTTCTTGACGTACCATCAAAATAAGTCAAATGATGCGCAGTGAAATCACCGGTAACATCGTCTTCGGTCATGTCTCTCATGTTCGCCCCCTTAAATCAGTTTCGCAACGTCTTCGGCGGCTCTTTTTACATCCAAAAAGATCAATCCCAATTTGGCATTAGACTTGGCCAATACTGTAACCACAGCATCTTCCCCTGCATGAGTCATCAGTACATAACCATGATCACCTTTAATTAAAACCTGATCCAGTTTGCCGCGCACCAGTTCTTTGGCGGTTCTGTCGCCTAACGACAACATCGCCGCACTCATGGCGCCCACACGGTCTTCGTCCATGCTGGCTGGCAATTGTGAAGCCATGATCAAACCATCAGTGGATATGATTGCTGAAGCTTCAATATCGGCTGAAGTTCCGTTCAACTCGTTCAATATTGAGTCTAACATTTCTGATCTCATTTAAATTCTCCTGTTTGTTATATATCTGACCTTCTTGTTAAGTCAGTTTTTATTGGTATTTGTTCATTAATAATCGAGCCAAATCAACCAAGGAATCCTGATTGAATTTAACCGCCCCCTTGATGACAAGAGTGAATGACTCTGAGGCGGTTTTTATTGGCCAAAATGACAGTGACAATCGGCCTTGATAGTTCAACATACTCCACACTTCTGACTCAATCAGACCTTTCTCCACCAGCGGAGAAACTCTTTTCTTATGAAAAGTAAATAACTCCGCTGCCATGGCTGCAATTTCATCAGCATCTTCCTGCTCAAAACCTTCATTAACCAGATAGAAACCCTGATCATTGGCCAACATGACTCCTTCATCAGACAGGTTTTTCACACATTCAGTCAATGCCACGTCACTGGGTAAATCCGGTATTTGTCGTTTCTCTGTGATGCCTTTAACCAGACCTAGCTGGTTAAGTTCTTGAACTTTCTTTACCGCTCCATCAATATCATCAGTTGATAGCCAGTCCAGTAAAAATGCTTCGGTAAACCGGGGTGTTTCCGGGTGTTTCAATAAGTTTTTAATCAATGTGCCATGTTCATGTTCCGTCATACACATCATGACCTGATAAACCGCTTTTGCTGTTGGAGATAGGTATAAATTTTCTTTGAGTTTAATTGCCATTTGCCACCTGCATCAAACATGGATTAAGGGTATATAACAATGCTTCAATCAACATCGAAACATCTGTTTTGTTTCGTGCATCCACTTCAAACATAGGATATTTCAATTGATCAGGACTCATGTGTTTTCTCAACTCTGCCAAAGATATGGCTCCTTGTCCTGATTTATTAACTCCTATAGCCACCGCAGTTTCTTCTATCATTGGCGCAAACTGCTGCAAAAAAAACTTCAAATCATCAACCACGTTTTTACATTGAGCATCAACCAAAATAATCAAACCAATACTGCCTTTGGTGAGTATGTCCCACATGAAGTTAAATCTTTCTTGTCCTGGCGTACCATAAATATGAATTTTATTACCATCATCGAGGTTAATAACCCCAAAATCCATGGCCACAGTAGTGTTGGCTTTTTTCTCACGGGTTTCGTCTGAAGCCTTGGCTTCTGTTTGAACCACAGCCACATCACTGATGGTTTTTATGGTGGTGGTTTTACCAGCACCAACTGGTCCGGTCACAATAATTTTGTTGTGTTTTGAGTTGATTTTGCTCATGATGCTTTCCTCAGATGTGACAACAATCTGGTCATGATAGACAGGTTCTTATTTGATTCCTGCTGAGACGCCAGTTCAACCACATTACCCTCTTCAGAGGTCATTAAACCAAGCGAGTTAGCGGCGGCAAAAAACACATAAACAAAATTATGGCCTATTCCCAACTGCTCTGTTACTTGTCGGATTGAAAGACTGTGCTGGCTCCATAATGCAGCTATTTGTATGGCAAAGTCAAAACAGCGAACACGAGTCAGATTGGGCCAATATTTCAATCTCATAGCTTTATCAACATCAGTTCCTTCTGGCAATCTGCCAAATGAAGCAGCTATGCTCAAATCCCAAAGTAAATCATCCAAAGCTTTAACCTGATCGGCACCAACCATGTTTTTTACATTATCGATATCCTGAATAACTCTTATCATTACGGACTGTGTCAGACGCAGTTTTTCGTAGGGCCGGATATGCTTATTACCAATCAACAAATAAACCTTTCTTTCGTTAGCATCAACCACCATGTCTCCAAATGGTAAGTGGGCCTGAACATAGGGCTTTTGGTGAGTGGCTTTTTTGATGCAACGCATCACAACACCTTGCACATAGTTGTTGGTCGAATAAAAATTCACAGTTTCTGTAGGAATACCAACATCAGTGTTTTTACGTCCTTGTGCACTGTATTGTTTACCACTTAAAGCAGACGCAAGTTTATTATGATTCAAATCCTTGATACGAGCTTTAGCTTGACTAACCGATTCTTTAATCTGTACCTGATGATCAACTTCTATTAACTTATCGATTAACTCATTAGGAATAATAGGTTTCATCAACCATGGATAAGGAGATTTCTGATCCCTCTTGTATTGAGCCACTAACAGCTTGTGTTGAGCGTTTTTTGTGTCGGTCAAAAACACTTGTCCATCAAGAGTATCACCATCAACCAACACAATGACATCTTCTGAGATTTGATCAACTACCTGAATATTGTATTTACTTCTTGCAAGTTTGCTAATGAAGTATTCTACCCCGTTTGCGCCCTTTGTAGTGAATCCTACAATTCGCACTTTTATTATTTTATCTGCGTCCATATTTCACCCATAGTTTTTAAAAATCCCTCACACGCATTTTTATGCCCTCACCCAGAGTTAATATTAATGCGATTTCGTGTCAGATGGGTTAATTGGAATAACAAATATACTCCGAAAATATTACAAAATTGACTTTGGTCAAGTATTGATTGTTTTTGATGATTTTACTTTCAAATGTGAATTATTGTTAAATACGAGTTGACAAATTTTGTCCATATTATAGTTTTTTTCGACAAAAAAGCATATTTGAATAGACAAAACTATTACTGAAACACCCCATTCAAAAGTTGTATGTTTTAAAAATATTACTCCAGAGGAAGTAAATAATTCCTACCGTTACGGTAGATGGTCAACATCGGCGCTTTTTTGGTTGTCTTAATGTTTTGAGCGAGTTGTTTTAAACTGCTGATCTCAGCTTTGTTCACTGCTGTGATTAAATCACCTGCTCGCAAACCCAACTCCCAAGCTGTAGAATTGCGCTGAACTTCCTCAATCAAAACGCCTTGAAAGCGATCTCGATATTTGGCTGGCAAATTAATCAACAAAGAACCTTTCAGTAATTCATGAAGCTCATCCCCTTTAAGCTCATTGCGATCAGCTTCGGTAATCAGTGTTCTTACTATTTTAGCTTGATCATTGCGAAGATAATCAATAACTACTTGAGTATTCAACTCCAACAAACCTTCATAGTTTTGAAACTGTTTTTGGCTGGTAATTTTATCCCCATTTAGATTGGTGATGATATCACCTGCTTGCAAACCCGCCCGGTCTGCCGGAGAGTCTGGATCAACAGAAGTCACCAACACACCTTGTTTTTGCCCCACATCAAAAGCACGCGCCAAGCGTTCGGTGATGTCTTGCACATCCATGCCCAATGAACCACGACGAACGGCACCATATTCAACCAATTGCCGCATCATACGAGCAGCAAGCGAGGAAGGAATGGCAAAACCGATACCTACATTACCGCCCGAAGGAGAAAAAATGGCGGTGTTGATGCCTACCAGAGATCCGTTCAAATCAATCAAAGCACCACCAGAGTTACCCGGATTGATAGAAGCATCGGTCTGGATAAAATTTTGATAACCCAATCCGCTGAGACTGGTTCGACCCAAGGCACTGACAATACCAGAGGTTACCGTTTGACCTAAACCAAATGGATTGCCTACTGCTACCACGAAGTCACCTACACGCAATTGATTAGAATCAGCCAATGGCAAAGCAGTCAGGTTTTCAGCATCGATCTGAATCACCGCCACATCGGTACCATCATCCGAGCCAATTAAAGTGGCACTGTAAGTTCTGCCATCATGCAAAACCACCGAGATGTCATCAGCATCATCAACCACATGATGGTTGGTTAAAATCAAACCTTTGACCGCATCGACAATGACCCCGGAACCTAACGATTGTGTTACACGCTCTCTGGGTGTGTTGGGTAAACCATAGAACCAGGAATAAAACTCACTGTTGCGCGAACGCACATATTGAACTGATTTGGTATTGATATTGACCACAGCTGGCGTGACCTTTTCTAAAATCGGTGCCAGTGAAGGCACTGCTTGTCCGCTCACTGCGGTAGGTAAAGCTGCTTGGGTGGTTGAAAGGACAACCATCATCAGTAAAAATGTGATTTTTTTCATGGTCTTTCAGATTATTTGGTTGAATTAAAGTTCCTGGAACCTGCCAATTCTCCTAAAATAGTCGCTTTATTCAAAAAATCAAGCCAGGAATATATCAATCATGTTTATCAAAACGTTAGAGTCAGCACAGGAAGAAAATCAATCGCTGGTCTGTGTGGGTCTTGACCCCAACCAAGAAAAAATTGCAGCTTTGGACATAACATTAATCGACTGGCTTAAACAGATAGTTGATGCAACGGCTGAACATGTGTGCGCTTTTAAACCACAAATTGCTTATTTTGCGGCCATGCGTGCCGAATTAGAACTGACTGAAATTATTCAATACATTCATCGAAAACACCCGCGCATTCCTGTCATTTTGGACGCCAAACGTGGAGACATTGGCAGTACCGCAGACCAATATGCCAAAGAAGCTTTTGAACGTTACCAAGCTGATGCGGTAACGGTCAACCCTTATATGGGTGGTGATACCATTGAGCCTTACACTCGATACCAGAACAAGGGGGTCGTGGTGTTATGTAAAACGTCTAATGCCGGTTCCGGCGAACTTCAAAACCTGAAGTTAAATAATGGCCAAACCCTCTTTCAAACGGTGGCTCAACATGCTACTGAAAAATGGAATACAAACCATAATATTTTATTGGTGGTTGGTGCCACTTATCCCGAAGAATTGGCTCAAATACGTCAAACCGTTGGAGACATGCCCTTGCTGATACCAGGAATCGGTGCGCAAGGTGGTGATGTGAAAGCCACCCTTAACGCTGGTTTAAGGAGTGATGGCAGAGGTTTAATCATCTCTTCGTCTCGCGGCATTATTTATGCAGGAAACAATAAAAGTGATTTCGTTCATGCAGCTCAACAAGCGTGTTTAAAATTGAAAAACACCATCAATTCTTATAGAGACCTTTGATCAATTATGGGTTACATAATGGTAAATCGACTTACCATCAAAGCGATAAAGACCATTTAATGTGCCATACCAAATTTGACCAAAAGTATCCTTTAAAACGCCAAAAATCATCCCTTTTTCCTCAAGGATTTCAGTTGAAAACCAGTGGTTTTCAGAAAATAAAGTGAGCACCCAGAGATCAGGTGTTGAGCCACTTGAACTGGTCAGGATGTTGCCTGAACTGTCTTCAAAAACAAAGCCGGTAAATTGAGGAGAATATTGTGTGAAACTGATATGGTTATAACACCAAAGACCATTACTCCCCGCCAGCCAGACATCACCCTTTGAACTTATCATCACTTGGCGAACATTATTAAAAAACTGACCGTCGTCATTAACTATGTCCGTAAATGTTCCAAAGGTTGGATCATAAATGACTGCCTGACCCATGGTACCAATCCAAAATTTACCCATTGCATCTTCAATAATCGAGTTAACGCGATTGTCGGATAAACCATCAGCAGTGGTTAAATGGCGAAATGTAGTTCCATCAAAGATACTGATACCGCCTTCAGTACCGAACCAAATGCGACCAGCTTTATCTTCAAAAATATTGGTCACCCGATCATTGATTAATCCATTGGAGGTGTTGTAATTTTTAAAACTTTGCCCGTCATAGTAAAACACACCAGACCCGATTGAAGCCAACCAAAAATTGTTTCGACTGTCTTCCATAATGGCAAAGAACCTAGCCTGGCTGACGTCTTTGGTGATATGTTGGAATGAGTGTCCATTGTATTTAAAAACGCCTTCCCAGGAAGCAATCCAAATATGACCATTACTGTCTTCTATGACATTGCGAGTAATGCTCACTGGGACATGATTGACCAAAACATTCTCAATATGGCTCTTAGAATAGTCGGGTTGGGTGTCTATATTTTTAGTTGATGTGACTGCAGCAGGTCCGTTACCTTTGTTCTCATGCTTTAGCGACTGACAAGCTGTCAACAAAACAATAAGCAAAAAAACCATGTGCTGTAATTTGTTTTTTTTCATAGCAAACTGAGACTCAATACATTGATAATAGTTCACTGGATTGGACAATAAAAACAACCAACTCTAAAAAATATGCACCAGCTATAGGACAACCATGAACCCTCATTTCGATCATCATCCAGTGAGTCTGTACAGATTCATTTATTGCACATAGAACCAGCTTATATCAATTTATTTTAATTAAAGTAAATGTCTCAATGGTGTTGACTCTGACGTTAGGTCATACTTTAAAGTGTGGCGTATTCACAGGAGATTCAACGATGTATAAGATCAAAGCATTTTCGGTCATGGTAGGTACCAGTGTTAAAACACTCAGACACTACGAAAAAAAAGCTTTATTAAAACCGGAATACATAGACAAAACCAATGGCTATCGATATTACGGAGATAAAAGTTTGGCCACCATGCAGCAAATCCTTTTTTATAAAGAGATGGATTTTCCTCTGAATGAAATTAAAGATTTAATCAACGGTGAAGTTTTTAATCAACATGATGCATTGAATATGCAGAAAAACTTATTGTGTTTGAAAAAACAAAGACTGGATCGAATGATTGATTTTATTGATGACTTATTAACCAATGACAAAGGAATTAGCGATATGAAAAAATTAAAAGAAGCCACTGACAACAGTGTATTTGAACAAAAAAAAATTGAATATGCCAATGAAGCCAAGAAACGCTGGGGAGAAAGCAAATTATACCAGCAATCTCAACAGAAACAGGCCAAATACAGCCAGAAAGACATGAAAGAAATTAACGCCAAACAAAATAAAATTTATCAGGAATTGGCATCTTTAATGCCTTTGGGCATAGGTCATTCTGAGGTTCAGAATAAAATCGATGAAGCCAGAAGCTTTATCACCAGTCATTGGTATGATTGCAGCAAAAAACAATTTGCTGCCTTGGGTGAAATGTATGTAACTGACCAGCGTTTCAAGCAATACCTTGACCAATTTGGCGCTGGATTGGCCGACTTTATACATCAAGCCATTGAAATATACGTTGATTGTGAATAGGAGCTGTGGAGCGCTGTCTTATGGCTGTTCATTGTGTACAAATAAAAACGACTTTCGGGATATGCCATAAGCACGTTAATTGATTTAAAATACCTAACAATCCGTTCATACGAAAAACTATCGGTTCTCTTCATGGAAAAAATCAACTCTCAATATAATAAGCCTTCTCTACTAAAACGCATTATTCCAGTCATCATGGTTATTGCTGTGGTTGTTGTTTTGTTAATGTTCATGAAAGGAATGAAACAAGAGGCAGCCAAAGTACCAGAGGAACCCAAAGGTTTCTTGGTGGAAACGTCACAGGTTAAGGTGACTGACCTAACACTAGAAATCAGTTCTCAAGGTACTTTGCAAGCCAAGCGGCAAATTACTTTGACCAATGAAGTCAGTGGGAAAGTACTGTCTTTGAGTCCTACTTTTGTGGTGGGTGGTCGTTTTCAAGTAGGTGATGTGCTGGTAACCATTGATCCAGCTGATTATCAGGTTGCAGTAGCACGGGCTGAGGCTAATCTGGCCAGTGCTCAAGCACAGCTTAACTTGGAACAAGCCAAGTCTGACCAAGCCAAAAAGGATTGGCAATCGTTTGGTAAAAAAGGTCAACCCAGTGATTTATTGCTCAACATCCCGCAACTGGAAGGCGCCAGAGCCAGTGTCAATGCAGCCAAAGCCGATTTAATGAAAGCCAGGCGTGATTTACAAAAAACTGAAATCAAGGCACCATTTAACGGCACGGTTATTAGTAAATCCGCTGATTTGGGACAATTTATCGGGATGTCAGGCGGCGTTGGTATGATTGCAGGAACGGATGTTGCTGAAGTGCGGTTACCACTGACCAATCAGGATTTAGAGAAACTGAATTTGTTGGAACGTGATCTAGACCACAAACCATTGCAGGTTCAATTCAGTGATGACAATGGCCAAAAGATAATTGATGGCTTGATTCGACGGATGGAATCCACCAAAGACTCCAAAACTTTGCTGAATTATGCGGTGGCAGAAATTATTCAGCCTTTTGAGCATGATTTGTTGTTCAATACGTTTTTACAAGCCAATATCACGGGCACGACATTTAACGATGTTTTTGCCATCCCAACTGCCTGGATGTTGCCTGACAACCAATTGGCTGTTTATCAACAAGATGGAACCTTGACCATCAAAACCGTGGATGTGGTGCATAAAACCAATGACTACTTTTATGTTAATGCAGGCATCAGTGATCAAGATGCCATCATTAAGACACCCATTCAAGCCCCTGTCGAAGGTATGTTGTTAAGACTTGCCGAAAATCGCCAGAAAACAAACGAGGTTTACCCATGAAAAAACAATGGGATCAAGGCCTGATATATTGGTTTGCCAGCAATTCTGTGGCAGCCAATTTGTTGATGGTGGTGCTGCTGGTGACTGGTTTATATGCCGCTGTGAGCATGAAAAAAGAAATGTTTCCAGCCACTTCAATCAATCAGGTTTTGGTGACCATGGCTTATCCAGGTGCTGCCCCTGATGAAGTGGAAAAAGGTATTTGTGTCAAAATAGAAGATGCGGTGACTGGTCTTGAGGGTATTGACAAAACCACTTGTGTGGCCAATGAGGGATACGCCAGAGCCAATATTGAGGTCGGTAGCGATTATGATGTAAAAAATGTCATGGCCGAAATTAAAAACCGGGTAGATGGCATTAATTCCTTTCCAGAGGAAGCCGAAAAACCGATTATCAGTGAAATATTGATTCAACAACCTGTCATCAGGGTTTCTATTTATGGCAATGTACCTGAAAAAAAACTGTTAAAAACTGCACAAGATATTAGGGATGAAATCATTGATTTACCTGACGTTTCCATGGCCGAAATTTCAGGCAGCCGTGATTTTGAAATTGCCATAGAAGTCAAGGAAAACACCCTGCGTCAATACCAGATCTCTTTTGATGAAATTGCCCGAGCCTTGCGTGCCGCTTCGATAGATTTACCAGGTGGCTCCATCAAAACCGATCGAGGAGATGTTTTGTTACGTACGGTGGGTCAAAGTTATACCGGTAACGAGTTTGCTCAAACAGTGATTCGCACCAATCCTGATGGCTCAAGATTGAAACTGTCAGACATCGCTGTCATCAAGGATGACTTTGTAGAAGACACGGAGATAGGTACATTTGATGGCAAACCTGCCATTAGTATCACAGTTAATTCTGTGGAGAATGAATCCATTATTGAAATTTCTGATCAGGTGCAAAAATACATTCAGAATAAATCCAATAAAATGCCAGCCAACATATCTATCGCCACGTGGTCAGACACCTCTCATTATGTGCGTGGTCGTTTAGATATGATGGAACGCAATATGATTCAAGGTGCTATTTTGGTGTTGTTGACTTTGACCTTGTTTCTGCGTTTGAAAGTGGCCTTCTGGGTAATGGTGGGTTTACCTGTGGCCTTTTTAGGCGCTTTTGCCTTTTTACCTTTGACCGATACCAGCATCAACATGCTCAGCATGTTCGGTTTTATTCTGGTACTTGGTATTGTGGTTGATGATGCCATTGTGATTGGTGAAAGTGCTTATTCGGAAATTCAACACAAAGGTCATTCATTAAAAAACGTGGTGGTGGGAGCACAGAAAGTCGCCACTCCAGCCACTTTTGGTGTGTTGACTACCATAGCGGCTTTTGCGCCGATGTTGTTTGTAGGCACATTGTTTGGCTCATTCTTTGAAGCCATTGGTTATGTGGTGATTTTGTGTTTGCTGTTTTCTCTGGTGGAATCAAAGTTTATTCTTCCGGCACATTTGGCACATATGCGCTCGAACGACATTGGCACTCATAATCCAGGGCCATTATTGCGCCTGCAAAGAAAAGTGAATAGTGGTTTGGAACATGTCATCACTCATTGGTATAAACCCTTAATTGACAAAGCCATTGTGCGACCCGGTTTCACTTTAACCATATTTGTCGGGATTTTTTTGTTGAGCATCGGTTTACTTAAGAATGATTTAGTGCGTTATGTATTGATGCCTGATTTTGTCTCAGATTTTGTGATGGCAGACTTTGTAATGGCTCAGGGCACCCCCAAAGAACAAAGTAAAGAAACCTTGAAACAGTTGGAAGCGGCTTTGATCAAACTTGATCACGATGTCAGCCAACAAGTTGGCAAGGACAGCGGTGCTGTTTATACACATAGATTTGCTGTATTGGATTCACAGATTTCCGGTCGTGTAATTGTTGAATTGGTTAAGGACGAACAGGCTGTTATTGACGGTAAAGAAATGCTCAACCGTTGGACTGAATACATCGGTGAAATACCAGGTGCCAGACAAATTGGCACCACGTCTTTGTCCGGGCCTGGACAAGGACCGGATGTGAGTTTAAAACTGGTCGGCAGTGATACCGAAGCGTTGCGACAAGCAGCTGAAATTTTGGCGGAAAAATTACGCGTGTTTAAAGGGGTATCTGATGTCAGAAACTCGATTGAGGCCGGCAAGGATGAAATTGAGTTTTCAATTAAACCCGTTGGCAGAAATTTAGGTTTGAGTCAAAGTGACATTGGCCGCCAAATCAGACAAGCCTTTTATGGTGAAGAAGTGCAACGACTACAGCGAGGTAATGATGAAGTCAAAGTGATGTTGCGCTATGATCGAGAATCCCGTGAGTCACTGAAAACATTGGATGACTTACGTGTTCGCACTGCTCAGGGTGATGAACTACCACTGCATACGGTGGCTGAAGTGAAGTTAGGCAAAGCACCCAATGCCATCGAACGAGTGAATCGTAAACGAGCTGCTCGTATCACCGCTGTGGTTGATAAAGCCATAGCAAATCCTCAAGCCATTATCACTGAATTGATGCCAAAGGCAGCTAACCAACCAATCGTCAAAGAATTTCCAGATGTTAAATATGACTTAGATGGAAACAGCAAAGAGATGACAGAATTAGTTAAGAATCTGGCCATTGGCATGCTTTCAGCCATCATGTTGATTTACGTCTTACTGGCCATTCCGTTAAAATCCTATGCACAACCTTTGATTATCATGCTGGTAATCCCTTTTGGTATCACTGGTGCCATTGTTGGGCATTTAATTCTTGGCATGACCTTCAGCATGATGTCTATTTTTGGGGTGATTGCCCTAACTGGTGTGGTGGTCAATGATTCCTTGGTCATGGTTGATTACATTAATAAAGAACGCCGACAAGGTATAGATATCATTTCAGCGGTTAAGCATGCTGGAAGCAAACGCTTTCGAGCCATTTTACTGACCTCATTGACCACATTCTTTGGCTTATTGCCCATCATGTTTGAGCAATCCTTGCAAGCAAAAGTAATTATTCCGATGGCTGTCTCACTGGCATTTGGCATCTTATTTGCCACAGTTATTACCTTAATTTTGATTCCGGCGTTGTATGCTATGTTGGAACGTATTAAGTGCCGCTTTAATTGGGATGAAGGTTATCAAGTAAGGGGAGTTGGTACAGTACAAACCTCTCAAGAGTGAACTTTATTTTACATTAAAGGACTGGTTTTTTAAAAATTAAGCCAAATGGTTGCTTTTGAGAATAATGGTCTATTATTATTCAATACTTTTACGCGATAACTTTATTATGAAATTTTTATATCCAATATTATTTTGCACCATTGTTTTTGGAATAACAATCTACGCCACAAAATCTGAAGCTATTGAAGGATCAACATATCAATGTTTTCACCGCGTAGATTATGTTAAAGATTCTGTTCCTTATGCCTTTGTGAATTCAACAAGCGAATGTCCAACTCCTCCAGAAACTTCAAAAGGTCATAAGCACTCTGTTTTTGTTCCAAAGAACACCCCTCTGGACCACCATTGCGATACCGTTAAGTTACCTAGTTGGATTTAAATATTTACGATTAAAGGATCTACCTGCTCAGGGAAGAGCTCATTCATTTTTTTGCACTCGTGTATACTGATAGGATAGACTTGGTTCTTTTCTTAAATTGGTAGAAAAAGTGAGCAGGTTAATAGTTACGCTATTAGGCTTTATTATAACTTTAGCCCTACAAGCTGAAAGTCTCATATTCAAAACTTTTCCAACTGTTGAGAGTTTGGATAAGAAAAAAATTGTTGATGTAGATGAAGATAAATTTGGCTTTATATGGATTGCTACTGACGAAGGTCTTTACAGATTTGATTCGTTAAAAACTGTCAGTATTACTGAGATGGTCGATTTCCCAACCGATTTATTGGTTGGTGTCATCGATATTTCGGTTGATCCTTCAAATAATCTATGGATTGTTACCAAAAACGATCTCTTTGTTTTCGATCATAAAAAAATTGTTTCTCCAGATTGGGCAAAAGAACTTGAAATTAAAAAAATCTTTCACATCAATGATTCAAGTTATTTTTTAACTCCTTTATCGGTTATTGAATTAACCCAGAACAGAATCAACCACTATGAATTTCCAACAACAAATAAACCAAAATTTATAAAAAACTTTTCCATTGATAAAAATAACAACGTTTATATTGCATCAAAAGAGGCGTTATTTTCATTTAACCCTATCAACAAACAAATAGAGTCCATCCTCTATACCCCTGATTTGTCAAAACCATTTATTTGGGATGTTCATGTGGACAGTGAAAACATCGTTTGGGTGTCGACAGATACAGGCGTTTATAGACGACTCAACTCAAAAGAAACTTGGGAAGCTTTTGCTCCTGAAAAGTTACCAAAGATTATCAAGTCGATTAACAGCACCGATGAGGATATATGGTTAGCATCTGCCATCGAAGGCCTTGTTCAGTTCAATAGAAGTGAAGAAAAAATAACAATTCATCAAAAAAACCAACAACCTATGTCACTGCAGTCAAACACTCTGACAAATGTTTTTATTGATACCAATCAATACCTATGGGTATCATCATTTGATGGACAGCTGTTAATGACAAACCCTAACCTGACCTCATTAAACTGGCAAGACGATTGTACAAAAAAAGAAGATGTGTTTGCCTTCAAAAATTTCCAAAATAATGTTTACATGGCATTGTTAAGTGGTATAGCAGTTTATTCTGATCAATCAGTTTGTTCCATTATCAAAACACAAAAAACTAACAAAGATCCTTCCAATGACTTTATTCCTACCAGTTTTTATGTTGCCAATGACAATACCTTTTGGGTTGGTAGTAGTATGGGATTACATGTTCTTGACCCCACTGATTTAGAAATAACCAACATCTACAGCGATAATAAAATTGACTCCGTGAACTTTATCAGCGAGATTGATGACCAAACATTGGTGTATGGAACGAGTACAGGTCTTTTTTATTTTGATATAAATAACAAAAAAACCACACAAATAACCAACGAAAAAAATCAACAGGTATATTTCTTTGATTATGTTGACCATGGGTCTGTTTTTTACTTTGCAACAAACTACGGAGTTTATAGTTTGCAAAAAAGAATGGATCAAAAGTTAAAGCAGTTAAAAGATACCCAGATGATGTCGATTGAAAGCATTGTTAACTTCGAAGACAAATTAATCTGGTCTACTGATTCCGGGGGCCTTTTCATCTACGATTTATCCAAATCAAAGCTGCAGACTCTTGGCGATTTTGAGCAACCCTATTTAAACATATCAAATTTGATAGTAGATCAAGCACAAAATATTTGGTTCACTAGCAACCAAGGTCTTACTCAATATAAACAACAATCAAATTCAATCATCAATATAAATGAACACCTTGGCTTAACTTCTAAAAACTTCACTTTGAATTCAGCTTATTCTCAAGATAACTGGCTGCTAATAGGTACAAGATCAGGAGCAATAAAAGTTAATATCGATAACAATCTGATTAATACAACTTTAGGAGCTCCTGTTGTGTTAACGGGATTGAGCTCATTCAATCAAAAAATCTTAATTGGTCAACAAAAAAACAGCATTCTGCATAAAGATATTAATCAAATCGATCAACTTTTACTCACGCATAGGGAACTGGCTGTAACATTTGAATTTTCCCGATTAAATTACAATGATCCTTTTAATGAAACATATAGATATCAATTAGCTGGTTTTGACCCCGATTGGATAGAAACTGACTACCAAAATCCTCAAGCTACTTACACCAATCTACCCAGTGGCCAATACGAATTTATGGTTCAGTCAATTAATACCCGATTTAACAAAGACAATACAGCAGTAAAAACTTTAGCCATTAAAGTTTTGCCACCACCTTGGTTAAGTTGGTGGGCGATTACTGCTTATGTGTTACTTGGCTTATTGTTGATATATTTTTATATTCAACACAAAATCAAAACAAATCAACTACTTACCGAACGCCTTCGTGTCGAAGTCGCAGAAAAAACCAAAGAATTGAATATCCAAAAACAAACGGTTGAATCACTGTTAGAAAAAAAGAATGAACTGTTTTCCAACGTTTCACACGAGTTTCGCACACCTCTGACATTAATACTTGGACCTCTCAAAGAGCTGTTGTCCAAACAAAATGACAGACAGGATGTAAAAAGCTTATCCATGATTAACCGCAATGCCAACCGATTATTGTCATTGGTTGAGCAATTGTTGCAAATAGCTCGTGTGAGTGACTTGGACAAGGTTAAAACCAAACCACAAAAAACCTATAAACAGGTTTCATCGTTGGTTGAATCTTTTGAACACTTGGCTCAAAACAAACGCATTAAATTAAACTTACAAGCCAATGAAACAGCCACCATTGATGTGACTGAACAGTTTATTGATGCCGTTTTGGGTAATTTATTATCCAACGCCATTAAATATACGCAAGCAGGTGGTTCAGTTTGGGTCTCAGCGACCACCAATGATGACAGCTTTTTGCTATCCGTCAAAGACACTGGTACAGGCTTAACCAACGAGCAACAAAAAGACATTTTCAAACGCTTTAAAAGGCTGGAGTCACATCAGGCCATTGAAGGCATTGGGATTGGCCTGTCGGTGGTTGAAGAAGTTGTTAAGGTTAATCATGGCACAATTAGCGTGACCAGTGAATTGGGCTTTGGTAGTGAATTTATTGTTAGGATTCCATTGTCAGAGGCATTAGAAAGCCAGGAAGATGTCAGCATCAGTACACTGGTAAATCAGCTGCAAAATGAATCCAGAGAAAGCCACTCCATTGTAGAAGTAAGTCAGGAGGAGCCAACCAGTGGTAAAGAGGTTTTCAACAACACTGTATTGATTATTGAAGATAACAACGACATGCGCCAACACATCGTCGATATCGTTAGCCCACACTACAATTGTCTGACAGCAGTCAATGGAGTTAAAGGGGTCGCCATTGCAATTGAGGAAGTGCCAGATATTATCATCAGTGATGTGATGATGCCAGAAATGGATGGGTTTAAAGTAGCTCGCATCATTCGCTCGGATCAACGCACTTCGCATATCCCATTGATGTTGTTAACGGCCCTGAATGATAAAACCAGTCGCATCAAAGGTTGGCGCGAAAACGTCGACGCATATATGACCAAACCATTTGACCGTGATGAATTGCTGGTTCAGTTGGAAAACATGCTTACGATAAGGGACATATTAAAACATAAAGCTGGTCAGGAGCATGCATCAGGTAAGCACTCAGGCAGTACACTGCCTAAGAAAGACCAGGAGTTTGTTGATAAACTCATGTTAGTCATCAAAGAAAACTATATGGACCCCATTCTAAACCGTCCTAAAATAGCCAGTAAACTAGCTGTTTCAGACCGACAGTTGCAAAGAAAAATCAAAGCTTTGATTGATCTCAATCCTATGGATATGTTGCGTGAATTTCGCTTAAATAAAGCCAAGGAAATGTTAAGAGATGGCTATCAGGTTAGCCAAGTGGCTGATGATTGCGGTTTTAATTCATTGTCCTATTTTTCACAGTGTTTCAAAGCACAGTTCGGTATGTCACCTAAAAAGTTTCAAAATACCGCTTAAACAGGTTTTAAATAAATGAGCGTTAACTTAAAAAACCCCGTAAAAATCTACGAGGCTTTTTTATTAATACTGAGCCTATTATTTGATTTCACAATAATAAACATCACTTGAAGGTGCGCCACTGTAATGACACCCAGAAGGAATGTCTGTGCGACCAGCCTCAAGCATAGAAATCAACAAATTACATAACGGCGCATAACCATAACAGGTTGGCGGGTTGACCACAATAGGCGGTAATTCTTCATAAGCTAATAGCGTTTCCAAACTTATTTCAATTGTTGCCACATCAATCGTTTCAATATCAACAACCTGTGAACCAGCTTTTTGTGTTTCATTTTCAGCTGCCCAAGAACCAACCGCAGCCAACATCATTAATACCGTAATTAATTTTTTCATTTTTAATATCTCCAAATTAAACTCATAAAATTTGCTTTTTAGGTTTTTAAAACCAGTTTCCAGTTTAGGTAAAAAAGTCAAATCGAGTTATTAATATAAGGACCATAAATGTAAGTTCTCGCCGCAAATTTTTAATATCTGTTGCGATAATTATTGATTTTTTTAGATTATAAATAATTTTTTTATTGAGGTTTGATTTGAAAATTTTTGGGTGAATTTTGATAACCGATATTTGGGCAAGTCAACATAATGTGTACCGTGAGTATTTTAACTCATCAATAAATTTTTATTTAAATACTAAGGAGAAATCATGAGATTTATTATATTTTTACTTTTAATTTTAACTGGATTACATGCTTCAGCTGTTACCCCGGTTGTAGTTAAAGAATGTGGGAACTGTTATACAAACCAATCATTTGCAACTCAAGCAAGATTTGAATATAGAAACACAACGACAAGGGTTATTATTTTTAACCGATATAGTAAACAAGTAAGACAATACGAGCTCATTAAGGGAGACCCACAGGATTTGGGGGTTGATATTATCTATCCTGTTAATTTAGGTGTTCCTAATGACTTATCACAAATTATGAATGGTTTTATAAATGCTTATAATGCATGGAAAAATCAACAGGTCATTGAAGTTCCGCCATTTGGAATACCAGGTGCTATTCCATATTATGAAGCGAATATTAGAAGTGTAACAGATCTCATTAGAATCTCTGGACAACAAAATGCGATGATGATTTGGTTACAATCTAGGCCAAACTTTCAAAATTTTCTAAATGAGACCGACAATATTGTGACTTGGATTCATGATTATGTTTTTGATGCGGCTCTTACATTAATGGGCAGGGACGTTACGCGATTTACTGTCAAATTTCCAGATGGAACGCAAATCGATGTTGATTACAACCACGACACTAACAGATATAACATAAAAATGGATACAGCTAGAGACGCAAGCGGGAACTTATTTCCTTCAAGCCAGGCGCAAGCTTCAGGAGGTGGTCAATACATTGTTTCGCCAACAACTTATTCAGTATGGGCTGCTTGGCTTGGAAATTTAGGATTCACTGTCGAATCAGGTGGTGGAGTACCTGCGAAGATAGAGTGTTTCCCTGATGGTACCTGTATTGTTACACCACTTTAATAGCAAAAGCTAATACGTTTATAGATAGAACCCCAGTTGCATACTGGGTTTTTTTTAGTTGTTAGATAATTTTGTGAAATTATTATCGTCTCATATAGTCATCATTAAGATTTTAGACCATATAGATTTGAAGCTTATTATCCCCCTAAGTAAGGCTTAATATGGATTATTCACCTGTCCTTTTTCTTTAAATTGTTAAAGTTAATAGCGGATTAAGACTTATTATTGACCCTATAAAAATTTTCTAAATTATCAATCAACACTTCAACACCAAACACAGATAAAGTTTATTTTGACAATTGTGATATTGCCATCTAATTTAAGTGTTGTATACAGATTATAAACAAATGCACAAAAAGCCACTGATAAGTAATAAAATTCCTTTAATTCGAAAAAATACGCTTGAGATTGAAACCTTAGTTTTGAACAAATGGGAGTGTTGGGAACTTAGTGTAAAACTAAAAAATCCCTACATAATATAGGGATTTTGAAAATGAATTAATAAGCATTAAATTGACGCTTTCGTTTTAGATTAATAAATATAACAAGCCCAAAGTGCACCTTCTTGAACACAGTTACACTCAGGAACTGCTTGACATTGTTGTAATGTGTGAAAGTAGAAATGAGGACGCATGCTGATCAGGTTCAAATCATTTAGCATCGCATCACTCAATGAGCTGTCAGGAATGCTTAACAAATCCAATGTTTCAAGCTCAGCAGTTATAGGAGCTGAAATTTCAACGGTCTGACCATCCACATGTGATGCCTCCAAGTTAACAGTGCCTTTGGTAGCAAACCCTACAGAACAAGTCAGTACCATCAATAATATAAATAATGTTTTGTTAGTCATAATAATTTCCTCTAATTTAGTTAATAAAATAGTTGTAAAAAACAACCGCTTTAATTATTGACCAAAAAGGATAAAATATTTTTATAACCTAGGACTGAATATATAAAAAAAAGGACATTGAAACTGTTTATCATTGTATTTCATCATTGATCAAGATGTTTGCTGTTCTTTGCCCCTAATTGTTTTAAGGTATCAGCTTGGCTAATGAGATTTCCACGGCCTGATTTCAACTTGTTTTCCGCGGCATACCAAGCATCATCGGCTTGTTTTAGCCGTAGCTTAATGTCATTGAGGTTTTCAACAAAACCAACCAATTTGTCATACATCTTTCCAGCTCTTTCAGCAATCAGCTGAGCATTTTTATTTTGGTTTTCGTTTTGCCACAGCACCATGACTGTTCTCAACGTGGCGAGCATGTTACTGGCAGAAACCATCAGTATATTTTTTTTGTAAGCTTCTTCCAGTAAAGTGGGTTGTGCATGAAGCGCTTCCAAATAAGCCGATTCTATTGGAACAAACATCAAGACAAAATCAAGGCAATCAATTTGTTCTATATTTTGGTAAGACTTTTTACTTAAAGCATCGATGTGTGTTTTCATCGACAGTACATGTGCTTTTAACTGCTGTTGTTTTTCTGCTTGATCTTTCTCATTAACATAACGTTCAAAAGCAGTCAAAGAAACCTTGGCATCAACTACCAAGTTTTTGCTTTGGGGCAAATGAATCAACACATCTGGTCGGTAACGTTTACCATCCTCATTAGTGAAACTCACTTCTGTTTCATATTCCCGTCCTTGTTCCAATCCAGCCACTTCGAGCAATCGGTGTAAGATCAATTCACCCCAATTACCCTGGGTTTTGCTTTCTGAGGTCAAGGCTTTGGTTAAATTTTCAGCCTTTTTACTGAGTTCCTGATTAAGTTGATAGATACGTTCAATCTCGGATTTCATGGATTTTTGTTGTGCCAAGCCTTCGGTGGCATTACGTTGTATCAGGATTTGGAATTCTTGTAACTGTTTTTGTAACGGGGTGACCACCTGATCCATTTGTTCTTTGTTGCGGTCGGTAAAGCGGGCAGTTTTTTCTTCTAGTATCTTTTGGCCTAATGTATTGAAATGATCAGACAACATGGTTTGGGAGTTTTTAATAAATTCGGCTTGTTCCCGAAAACGTTGCTGTTGGTGTTCAATATCTGATTTCAGCTCGGTGAGTTGTTGCTCGGCGCTTCGGAGCTGTTGTTGTAGTTGATCGGCCAATACAGCTTTTTCTTGGGTATAACGGTGTTGTTCAGAAAGTTTGATATTATGACTGCTGAGCCTTTTGAGTTCTTGTTCATGATGCTCATGTTCAGCTTTCAGGCGCTGATGTTCCGTTTGTAGTTGCTGAAACTGTTGTTGATGTAGTTGTTGTTCAGAGTGCATTTTTTCATCATGTAACAACTGCCACTGTTTTTTGGCTCTGGACCAAAACAACCAAGTAACTGTGATTGTGATCAGTACACCAAAAAACAAGCAAATGAACAGGCTTTCAAGTAAATTTTTTTCTGCCAAACTAAGGAGGTTTTCCATGAGTATATGCTATCATTTATGCCAAATAAAACATAGGGTAACAACATGAGAGTTTTCAAGTATCTATTTTTTGCGTTATTGTTTCTGATCATTGCATTTTTTGCCTATGGTTACTTTTTCCTTGAGGATAAAGTTCAAGTCAGTCGCTCTATTACGATAGACCGGCCTGCTAAAATGGTTTTTAAAGCCGTAAATTCGATGCATACTTTTAATGAGTGGTCTCCTTGGGCCAAATTAGACCCCCAAGCCAAGTATCAATTTACCGGCCCTGAAAAGGGTGTTGGCTCTAAAATGGCCTGGCAAGGTAATGAAGAAGTCGGCAGTGGTTCACAAGAAATCATAGAATCGGTTCCAAATGAACGCATCAAAACAGAACTTTATTTTGATGGACAAGGTGATGATCCATCGTGGGCAACCATAGCCATTAAAGATTTAGGTGACAAATCTGAAGTTTCATGGATATTTAATGCTGACTTTAAAGGCAATGTTCTGGGCCGTTACTTTGGGATGATGATGGATGGCATGTTGGGCCCACAATATGAAAAAGGCCTACAAAGTCTTAAACAGCTGGTTGAGGCCAAGCCAGTTTATGATTTTTCCGGTTTCAGTGTTGAATCAGTCCAATCTCAAAATGTGCTGTATGTTTCTACAGCAGGGAATACCAATGACGATTTAAGCGGTGTATTGGCAGAAGCTTATGGCAAGGTAACGATGTTCATGACCACCAATGGTATTGATTTTGCCGGAATGCCCATGGCCATCACTCGCAATTGGGAAAACAGTGTTTGGGAGTTTGATGCAGCCATTCCGGTATCAATTGATGCCATAGAAGGTGAAACAGGTGAAATTCAATTAGGCAAAACTTATGAAGGTAAAGCGGTTAAATACGTACAAAAAGGATCTTACGACCAAGGTGAAGCATCCTATGCTTTGTTGGACGCTTACATGAAAGAGCATGAACTTGAGCACAACGGCATGCCCTGGGAAGTTTATGTCAGTGATCCAGCTACGGTGGCCGAATCTGACATCATTACTCACATTTTCCAGCCAATCAAATAGGCAACCATATCTGTTCCCACGCTTTGGCGTGGGAACAGATATGGCTGTTTAATGCGCAAGAAAATCAAATTACTTTTGCTCCTTTTAACAATAATGTTGTTAGTTATACTGATACATTATTCAAAGCATTATTTTCAAATAGATAGTTGTTTAGACAGTGGTGGAGCTTATAACCATCAATCAAAGGAATGTGAACACTAAAATTTGTGGAACTTGCCCCTTATTGTAAAAACAAACTCAACTTTTCTTATTCAGGGTTTTTAGAATTTGCTCCCGGGCTTCTAACAATATTGAATTGCGATCCAGGTTTTTGACGATTTTTTTGGCTACGGTTTTAGGGCCTTCCTTACCCCATGAATTGCCCTGAATAAAATAGTACTCGGCAATTTGACCCACCAAATAAGTCGCATAATAGGCCAATGAACCCTGAGCGGTGGCGGTTAATGTGGTGGATAGACCGGCACTGACTGTTTTCATGGCAGAAGACAGCAGGTTCACACCCCAAACAGCACCCATTAAGACCGCCAGTTGCGCCATGATGGTGGTGGTGAGTTTGGTGGCTTCAACTTTACCCAAAGACAAGCCATAAAGTTTGGACAACTGTCGGATCATCGCCACATCTAAACCAGCAGCAAACAACAAATCGGCGACCGGAATAGGATTGAAAGCCACGCCAATGCCTTTGGCCATGCAATAGGTTCTGATGATTTTTTGACCGGCTGACTTTCGTGCTTCAATGACTTTTCTGGCAATGTTCTCAGACACTTCACCAGCAAACAGGCTGGCATTCAAGGCCGTCAGGGTTTTGCCTTCCTTATCCAAAAGCTCCCAGATGAGCTGTTTCAATTCATCTATATGGGCAGGTGGTGTTTCGGTTTTTTCCTGTTGCGTACCGTCGGGTAGTTGAATGATTAAAGTTCGCGGCCTTGGGTCTGCCGAAACAGCCACCAGTTTGCTGTGTATATCGGCTGTTTTGCTGGTGATGGATGCTTTGATGCGTGTTATTTCATCATGGGTATATAAATCAGCTTTATTCAAAACAATGACGATTGGCTTGTTGGGCTGGGCAATGATTTTCAATTGTTGTTTTTGTGATTCACTGATGTCACCATCTAACACAAACAAAATGATATCGGCTTGTTTGGCTGCTTGTTGTGCCATCATTTCGCGTTCTTCACCATTGAATTCGTCGGTGCCCGGTGTATCTATCAGCACCACCGATTGCGTTTGATAACTGGGCCAGTCCAGATGATTGGTGTGTTTGGTTTCACCATGCAAGGGACTAACTTTAAAATGTTGTTCACCACTGATGGCGTTCAGCAAAGAAGACTTACCAGTACTGACTTTGCCAAAAGCAACGATGTGAATTTGTTCGTTTTCCAGTTTATCAATTAGCAGCTGGATATTTTGGTATTCTTCCTTGAGTTGGTTTTTAACGGTGGCCGGAATTTTGGGGTCGTGCAACAGCTGACGCAAACTGGTGAGCGCCTGTTCATTGACTGTTGGCTCATCTTCGGTTGAGTTGATGGCCTCATCAGTGGTTGATGTGTTATTTTTTTCCGGCTTTTTGTCGGCTGATGGTGAGCGCCATTTTCGCCAAATCTTTAGCCAGTTCTTTGGATGAGCCAAGTAGGTTTTCCTCGAAAGTTTGTTTTGTTTGTTCTACGTCCAATT
This sequence comes from Lysobacterales bacterium, assembly GCA_020442635.1. GTDB lineage: Bacteria > Pseudomonadota > Gammaproteobacteria > Xanthomonadales > Marinicellaceae > Marinicella. The sequence continues at coordinate 21,248 of JAGRJR010000011.1, read as the reverse complement.
GACCCTGGGTGCTGACGCTGGTTAATACCGCCTTGCCCAAAGAATTAAAAATCAGGCCGTAAGCCACGGCATGCATGATGCCACCTGCTGCTGTTCCGATGCCAGGAAAAGCTTTTAAAGCATTACCAGCGACGGCCAGGACCAGAGATGTTGAGGTGCGTAATTTGCCTCCGGCAGATTTTAATACCTGGTCTATTTGCAATTGATTCACTGGCACATCATACAGCTGGCACAGTTCTCTGACCAGTTGTGTTCCTATGGTGCCTTGTATCACCAAATCAGAACCGGGCGCCACTGATGCCAGGGCGCCAACGATGGCGCGTTTGGTGTGGCGATCGATGGTGTCTTCAGCCACTTCCTGGTTGAATTGTTCGCTGGCTTGATGCAGCTTTTGTTCGGCCAACATCAAAATACCAGCATCGCGAAAACGATGTAACGCTTCTGGGTTGTCCTGAATCACTTGCTCAATGGCGTCAATCAATGGTTTGATGTTTACCGGTATGGTTTGGTGTTGCGTCTCACGCTGACCATCAGCATGCACCACAGTGACCTCTTTAAAGCCGCCGGTATTGATCAGCACCACCGGAAATTGTTTGGTGATTTTGTGTTCAATGGCATCAACCAGAGCATTAATCTGTTGATCAGAATAAACATCTACTTTATTCAGTGCCACCACCATCGGTTTGTGCCATTGGTTTAATTGTTCAAACAACAGCATTTCACTGCGGGAAATGTCCGAATTCAGTAAAAACACCACCACATGGGCGCGACGACTTTCTTCCAATGCCAGTTGTTCTAATTGCTGTTGGTCGACAGCATCAAAACCCGGTAAATCGGTGATTTCCAGTTGTCCATAACTGTAATGGTGGGCATCTATGGTGGTGCCTTTGACCACATCTGTCGCCACCTGAGCTTCTGGCATCAACACATCAATCAAGCTGGATTTACCGGTCGATGCGCTGCCGAATAAACTGATATGAAACTTACCGCTGGCACGGCGTTGACGCAATAAGGCCATTTCAGCATCCGCTGCCTGGGTATCAACGCCGCGTTGTTGTTCTTTTTCAATGGCCTGTTCCAAGCTGCTTTCATCAATCACTTTGACCGCTGGTTCTTTGACTTGTTTGGGTCGGGTTATTTTCAGAAATGCCCACACTGGTAAGGTCGCCACCAGTACGATGATGATGCCATACAATACAGTGACCCATATAGGTGCTTCCTGTAAATGCTGCCAAATGGTCAACAGTTTTTCAGCCAATACCAGTACCAGCACCAGAGCAAATAAGCCCAGTGCAGCCAATATCATCACCAAAAGAGTTTTGCTGTTTAACTTCATGAAATGATTATAGGCAAAAAACCGAAGATTTGCTTGTGTGACAAGTCATCATTACAGTTTGGGTGAAGTGGTCCAATGTAGTTCAACCTTCTCTGCCGGCAGTTGTTTACTTTGAATCCGGTCTTTGAGCTTCTCATGGTCCGCAGAAGATTCTTTGATTTGTGCCGCTATACGAATCAGGTAATGGTGGATTTGTTTTGGGTCTCTGTGGTTTCGAGTCAACAGTTCATCGGCGGCATCATCGGCAGCTTGTTCAATGCTGCGATAAAACTTCTTGATGCGGGATTTGGTGAACAGTTTGGGGGGATTTTTTACCATGGCTTGTGCCTGTTGATGATGCTTGAGTGCCAGATGGGCGTGTTCATGTGCCAGAACATGTGCCAATTGATCATCATTCCTGATGTTTTCAAGCAAGCCTTTGGTTAACATAACCACACCATGAGCCAGTGAATAGGCATTGGGATAATCAACGTTGAGAATTTGGCATTGTTGAAAGTGTTTTAATGACAGTTGTTGAATCATGTTTTCACAGGAGCGCAACCATTGTGCTTGTTCCAGCAAACCATATTTATCAATCAATTTTTGTTGTTGCTTTTGTGCATCCTTGATCAGTGAATCATCTTGAGCTTCAACTGACGGCCATTGCACCAGTAACAAAACACCAAATAAAACGTGTAAGAGATAAAGATTGTGATTTTTTATTGCTTGCATAAGTGACAACAATCATAATACATAACATTGAGAACAGTCATTTGATTTATTGAGTTGACTGCTTATAATGTTTGAACCAAAAAAATAACCACAGAGGAAAATTATGGCAACTGTTTCAATTGATATTGATGATCAAGTCAAAGCACATTTTAATAAATTCATCGAAGAACATGGCACCAACATCGATTCAGCAGATGTCAAAGAAGCCCTGGAAAAAGTAAAAGAAGTGCGCAACACTTGTGAAGATGGTTATGTAGTCGATCAAGTAGGCTGTTTACAAATGATGCTGAGCATGGTTGAAGACAAAACCTGGGTTATTTCAGACTCAAATAAAGAAAAAATCAATGCCACCATCAAATATTTCATTGATGACAATGACGTGATCCCCGATCACATTCCTGGTGTCGGTTATTTGGACGATTGTATCGTGATTGATGGCACCATGGATGCAGTGGAAGATGAAATGTTGGAATACAAGGATTTTTGTCGTGCCCGCCTGGTGTATGCCAAAAACGGTCCATTTTCACTTGAAGATTGGCAAGGCATAAAGGATCAAGAGGCTGTCAGCCGTGCCAGAAATCGTCGTTTCAAAAAAGCCAGACGCTCCAGAGGCTGGTAAATACCAACAAAACAACCAGACGAAACACCCACTTCATATGAGGCTGGGTGTTTTTTTATGTCTGAAAATAGCTCAGTGATTGATTTTTTAAAGTTCAAACCCATTTAAGCAGCTTATTATTAATGATCACATCATGATGAAAGATTCAATGCACAATTATCGAGGCACTACCATCGTCAGTTACCGCGATGACAAACAAGTGGTTATTGGTGGTGACGGTCAAGTCACTTTGGGTAATACGGTGATGAAATCCAATGCCAGAAAGGTCAGACGTTTGTACCGCAATGAAGTTTTGGCGGGTTTTGCCGGAGCCACCGCTGATGCTTTTACCTTATTTGAAGTTTTTGAAGCCAAACTGGAAAAACATTCTGGCCATTTGGTACGCTCTGCGGTTGAAATGGCCAAAGAATGGCGGACTGATCGACGACTTGGACGATTGGAAGCGCTATTGGCTGTTGCGGATAAGGAAACCTCATTGATCATTTCCGGTAATGGTGATGTGATTGAACCTGAACATGGACTGATTGCCATCGGTTCAGGTGGTCCTTTTGCGCAAGCTGCCGCACTGGCCATGATACAAAACACCAAAATGCCAGCCGAAAAATTGGTTAAACAAGCTTTGAATATTGCTGCTGATATTTGTATTTATACCAATCGCAACCACACCATTGAAACTTTGGCCTTAGATTAAACCAGAGGAAGGAAAAAATATGTCAAACATGACCCCAAGAGAAATTGTTCAAGAATTAGACAAACACATCATTGGTCAAAACAATGCCAAGCGATCCGTTGCTATTGCTCTGCGCAATCGCTGGCGCCGTATGCAGCTGGACGATGCTATGGCCAAGGAAATCACGCCAAAAAATATTCTGATGATAGGTCCGACTGGTGTTGGTAAAACCGAAATAGCCAGACGCTTAGCGATCCTAGCCGATGCACCTTTTGTGAAAGTGGAAGCCACCAAGTTCACCGAAGTGGGCTATGTGGGCAAAGACGTTGAGTCAATCATCCGTGACTTGGTGGAGTCTTCAATGAAACGCACTCGTGAAAGTGCCATGCGTCAGGTTAACAAAAAAGCAGAGGATGCTGCTGAGCAACGAATCCTGGATTATTTATTGCCCAAGCGTGAATCGCCTATTCCTGGTGAGGCACTGGTAGAAGACAGTGGAACCCGAGCTAAATTTTTAACAAAATTACGTGAAGGTAAGTTGGATGATAAAGAAATCGAGATCAAAGTCAATATGAACCTGGGGGTTGACATCATGGGTCCTCCTGGTATGGAAGAAATGACTGATCAACTACAAAGTATGTTCGAGAATTTGGGTAAGAAAAAACAACAAACCAAAAAAATGAGCATCAAAGCTGCTCGGCCGATATTAACGGAACAGGAAGCACAAAAACTGATTAATGAGGACGAAATACGCCAACAGGCCCTGTCACAAGCAGAGCAAAATGGCATAGTGTTTATTGATGAGATTGACAAAGTAGCCAAAAGCGGAGGCATGGGTGGTTCTGGACAAGTCTCACGTGAAGGTGTTCAACGTGATTTATTGCCTTTGATAGAAGGTTCAGTGGTCAATACCAAATATGGCCCCATCAAAACCGACTATATTTTGTTCATTGCCTCAGGTGCTTTTCATTTGAGCAAGCCATCTGACCTGATTCCTGAATTACAAGGGCGCTTACCCATTCGGGTTGAACTACGGGCTTTGACTTCACAAGACTTTGAACGTATTTTAACTGAACCCGAACACGCATTAACTGAACAATATAAAGCCTTGATTGGAACCGAAAAAGTTGAATTGATTTTTACTGCCGATGGTATCAAGCGAATCGCAGAAATATCCTGGTCGGTTAATGAAAAAACTGAAAACATTGGTGCCAGAAGGTTGCACACTGTGTTGGAAAAAATCCTTGATGAGGTGGCGTTTGAAGCACCTGATAAATCCGGCCAGGAATATGTGATTGATGCAGCACATGTTAATAAAGCCGTGGGCGAGCTGTCTGAAGATGAGGACCTTAGTCGCTACATTTTGTAGCCTTTTCTTGTGAAAAAACATGTTTCAAGAGATAATACCTGGCTAACTATTAATTATTTACAGAGGAAAAAATGAAAGCACAATTAAAATTAGGGTCATTGATGTTGGTGTTACTGATGATTTTAGCCGCTTGTGGCGGGGATGATAAAAATTCTGCAGAAGCTGAAATTGCCAAGCTGGATGTGAATACCCCTGATGGCGCCTTTATGGCATCTATTGCTGCCATGAAATCAAATGATTTGAAATCTTTGATAAAAAATTCTTTGAGCCAAGAGCAGTACAACGAACTGGTTACTGAGTTTGAAGAGAATAAAACAGGCAACTTTTCAGAAGCAGACAAAGCACAATTTGCTCAAACCATCAGCATGTTGACTTCAGCTGGTGCGGAAGATAATCTGTACGCCATGGTTGAGCCACAATTGGAACAAGCCAGAGCCATGTTACCGATGATGCTAATGATGGGTAAAGATCAAATTTTACAAGGTATCAAAGAAAATCCTATGTTACCAGAAACTCAAAGAGATTCAGCAGCAACTGTAGTTGGTGCGGCTATGGACTGGTTGGGTGAAAATGATATTTTGAGCGAAGACAAAACCAAAGCGGCTATCGCAGCATTGGTTGAAACTGCCAAAGCTTTAGACATGGAATCACTGGATGACCTACAAAACATGAGTTTTGACCAAGCATTGGACAAAGGTTCAATCGCTTTTGGCGGTGTGAAAAACATCCTGGGTGCTTATGGCATTTCCATGAATGACATGCTGGACTCAGTTGAAGTTGACACGATTGATGTTCAAGGTGATAAAGCCTCGATGAATGTCAGCTTTGAAGTGTTTGGTGAGCAAGTCAAACAAACCATGAACATGATCAAAAAAGATGGTGTTTGGGTTGGCGAAAAATAACATCACTACAAAAACCCTTGAAAAGGGCCGACCTTATCGGCCCTTTTTTGACTCCAATATCTGAACACCATGTCGCTGCTAAGCAAGCTTCTTTACCTTCGCGTTAAAGTTGAATACAGTCCCAACAAACTGAATAGTCTGGACATCAATCCTGATGTGCCTTTTATTTATGTGCTCTCCAGTGAATCAACAGTATCTCGCAGCATTCTTTGGGAAGAAATCAATCGCGGCAATCTACCTAAGCCTTTCAAACTTGAAAATGAGTTTAATCTTAAAAAAAGCATACTGGCTTCGGAAAAAACAGTGGGATTGTGGAACCGAAAATCTGATTACAAAGAATTTGAGGGTCAATTGACTGACCTGATTCAACAGATTAAACAAGACCCACAAAAAGAATTACAGTTGATACCCATTGCAGTTTTTCTTGGACGAGCACCGAAGAAAAATCATGGTATCTTCAAGGTCTTATTTTCTGAAAAATGGGGCATCACTGGTCGTTTCAGAAAATTTATATCGATATTGGTGCACGGCAAGCATACATTGGTTCGTTTAAGCCAGCCCATCGTCATCAACGAATCATTGGATACCGAAGAAGACGCAGGTAAATTAGCCCATAAATTATCTCGGGTATTAAGGTTACACAACAATCGAGTCAAAACTTCAGTGGTAGGTCGAGATTTGTCACACCGCAGAACCATTGCCAAAAACATCATCAAAAGGCCGATTGTGCAGCAGGAAATTGCTGGTTATGCCAAACGCCGCAAAATTCCAATAGAAAAAGCTCAAAAAGAAGCCCAAAAAATCATTCGAGAAATTGCCGCCGATTACTCTTATTCCTCCATAAAATTCATGAGCGGTATCTTTCGTTGGTTCTGGACCAAGGTTTACGATGGTGTTAAGTTAAACTTTTTTGATGACATCAGAAACATTGCCACCGAGAAAGAAATTATTTATACACCCTGTCATCGCAGCCATATTGATTACCTGATTTTGTCCTATTCTTTGTACGAAAGGGGCATTGTCCCTCCACATATTGCTGCAGGTATTAATTTGAACTTACCTGTAGTTGGCCGAATTCTGCGCGGATCAGGAGCTTTTTTTCTGCGTCGTTCCTTTAATTCCATTCTGTATTCGACCATTTTTTCTGAATATTTGAGTTCGTTGATTGCCCATGGTGTTTCGATTGAATACTTTATCGAGGGCACTCGCTCGCGTACGGGGCGACTGCTACACCCCAAAGCAGGTATGCTGGCAATGACCGTTCGTAGTTATTTGAATGAACGTAGCAAACCACTGGTATTTGTCCCTTCTTCATTGAACTACGAAAAGCTCATGGAAGGGGCCTCTTACAAAAATGAATTAGGCGGTAAAGGCAAGAAAAAGGAATCCATCGGTGGGCTGTTTAAAACCATTAAATTGCTTAAGGAAAATTATGGACGGCTTACAGTTAACTTTTCAGAAACCATTGAACTGGATGAGTTACTGGATAAGCACCACCCAGACTGGCGTAACATCAGACTGGATGTCAAAGAAAAGCCACAATGGTTCAAAGATGTGGTTTCTGAGGCGGGTGAAAAAATACTCACCAAAATCAATGAGTCAACACATGTTAACCCCATTAATCTTTTGGCGGTCACCTTGTTATCAACGCCTAATCGTGCGGCTTCGGAAGCCAATTTGACTGATCAAATCGAGCTTTACAGGAAAATTCTGTTGGATTTGCCTTATTCAGCACGTACCACAGTCACTGATCTAACGGTTCCTGAAATCATCCAAAAAGGCATTGACTTGGATTTTGTGCAACGGATTAAACACGACCTGGGAGATGTGATTCAAGTAAAAGAAGACATGGGTGTATTGATGACTTATTACCGCAACAATGTGTTACATTTATTTGCCGCCAGTTCTTTCATCGCCATGTTTTTTGTCAATGAACTGAAACATCCCAGACGCGAAGTGCTGCGAATGATGGCCATTGTTTACCCCTACATCAAAAATGAATTATTTTTAAAATGGAGCAGGGAAGAGTTTGTTGAATATGGCCGCAAGACTTTAAAACTGTTCAAAAATCTTGATTTATTGGTCTCAGATGGCCGTAATCTGGAACGGCACAAAGGCGGTTCATTGCAAGCCGCAAAACTACGGGTATTGTCCAATGCATTAATGCAAACTTACGAACGATTCTTTATTGTGATTGCCCTGTTAAAAAAACGTGGATCAGGTAACGTAACCAGTAATGAGCTGGAATCACTTTGCCATCAGGTGGCCAGTCAGTTGTCGTTGTTATACGAATTCAATTCACCTGACTTTTTTGATAAAAATCTGTTCAAGCAGTTTATCAATGAACTCAAAGATGAACAAATCATCAAAGCGGATTTGGCTGGAAAATTGATTCATTCAGATAATTTAGAGCCTATGTATCTGGGTGCCAAAAGCATACTGTCACGTCGGATACGTCACCATATTTTGTATTTACTGTAATCACTTACTTTCCTATCAACGAAACTTCTAGTATGCTGTGAGTTGTTCTGTTGTTTAGGAGTAACATCATGCGATTATGTTTAATAGTATTGGCTTTATTTAGTGATTTTGTGGTTGCCGCCATGCCAGAATTTTTATTGGGAAGCTGGCAAATCAATGGGAAAAATGAATTTGAAGTCTGGTCGAAAATAAACAACAACCATTACCAAGGTCAGGTCATCCAAATCATTGGAGGAAGAAAACAAATTAAGGAAATACTCAACCTTGAAGCAACCAAAGATGAGCTGGTTTACCTGGCCAAGGTCATGAATCAAAATGACGGAAAAACCATTGCCTTTTCAGGAAAATTACCAAATAACAATGGCTTTAAAATTAGCAACCTAAACCATGATTTTCCACAAATCATCACATACCAACAACTGTCTACCGACCACATTACCACCCATGTCGTAGATAAATCCGGTGAAGGCTTTACCCAAGAATTAATGCGTAAAGATTTACCAACCACTATTCCAGCTTGGTTTTTTACTGAAATCCAAACCCATGCAGGTCGCTGGGAAGCCGATAATTCAAAGTATCAATCTGAAAATGAACCTTATGACACCTATGTGATTGAATGGCAGTTGGGCATTGGAGGAACCAGCTTGACCGGAAGACTTTTTGCGCTGACTGATGGCAAGGTGAGTCAGGACTTTTGGCATTATAGGCAGTACTGGGACAACCTAAAACAACAAGCAGTGCTGGAACAATTTGGTCTTGGTGGTGTCATAGGAAGCGGTCCATTGCATTATATCAATGAACATCACAGTGAACTGATTCAAACCTTTACACGACCAGATGGTTCACAATGGCAAGGCAAACACATTAATCAGCTTGACGGTAATCAATTCACCACCCAATCATTGCAAATGGATACCAATGGTGAATGGCAAGCTGGTCGAACTTATGTTTGGTACAAACAGCGCTCAGCCGATTGAGGCTTTAATCGTTGTTCAACAAACTTCGATACTGTTTAGCTAAATATTCAGTATATGTAGCTGCTCCTTGGTAACGATTCATATGAGTGGTATCTGAAAACATCGTGGGTCTGATAACAGGTAAATCCTGATGATTATTAATGGTCAAACCGGTGGCCTGTTCGATTCTTTTAACAGTCTCATTCAGTCGTTGCTGAGCTTCAGGTGTGTAATTAATCCAGTCAGTATTTCGCGGTAACATCACCACTTCAACATGATCTGAAAAAGTTTTAAATTGGTTAACTATGCGGATAAAGGCTTCCACCAACTCATCACTGAAACGCATTTCCAGAATATCGGCCGTGTGGATGCGGTTCAAACGATCATCATCAAGGCGTGCTGGGTCGAGGATCAACTGATAGTATTCCTCAAACAAGGCCAGCGTTTCTGGCTTACGTTCGGCGGCTATGGTTCCGCCACCCTGCCAGGCATAAGACCATTCTTCATCTTCAAAATCAGGATATTCTTCTTCAAAAGCCTGATTTAACAAAGGGCCAATTTCTCGCAAGCGTTCTTGTCTTTTTTTATCACGCTCGAGTTCAGTTCGTTTTCTCGGTTCACGAAGAGCACGACCAAAATAATGAGTGATCATTTCTGCTGAAATGCTGTCCCTCAAGTACTTGATGTTAAACAAACGAATTCCACGGGTAGGATCATCTAATAATATTTCAATAATTTCCTCATCATTACCCAACATGGTCAAAAAAGAATCTTCCAAAGAACGTGCACCTTCATGGCGGGTGATTGTGGTTTGAAAAGGGTTGAACTCAATCACCGCCAATTTCAACCGCCGATCATTGGCATCAAAAGCTTCTTTAACTCTTCTGGTCAAAATATCTTGGAAGTAAGGATTTAGACCACCAAAGCCAAAGTTAAAGGATTTGATGTTGTTGATGCCCCAGTCTTTCAAATGTTGATCGAATTCACGCGGTGCAAAACCCGCATCAACCATCGAAGAACCAAAAACCATCACCAAATCATGTGGTTCAGCAATGATCTTTGGTAAAGCAGATTTGGCTTCAAGCACTCGTCCAAGAATGGTTTCGCGAGAAGCATCATTGGCAAATACAAATGCTTTAACTAAACCTAAGGCAGCGGTCATACCAAACAAAATAAACAAAAAGGTTTTGCCATAAATATGACGGTTTTCTTTTTTCTCTGCTGTTGTCATTTCTGTCATATTGATACCACAGGCTTAAAATTGGAAATAGATGAACGCATCACTGGGTTTGCCAACGATCAAGCACAAGGCCTGAATCACAATCAATAATGGCCAGAACAGCCACCATTGCATCATCAATTGTTGACTTTTTCTAAGCACAAAATAATCCATGATGTGCATAAAAAATAATGCAAAACAGACCAAGCCCAAAGTGACTAAGGCTTTAGAGCCAGACTCCGGCAATGTGTCCGCTAAACCATGCATTTGAGCCAAAATATCTCCAGCTGAATCTATCCCCGTAGCACGAAATAATACCCAGCCAATCAGCACCAGATAAAATGTAATGATCCATTTAAACCATTTATTGAAGAACTGTTGGCTTTGTGCAAATCCAACAAACATTTGGGTTTGTGCCAATTGGTGGGTGGCAATGATGATCAAACCATGAAAAGCGCCCCAAGCCACAAAAGTCCATGCGGCACCATGCCAGAGTCCACCAAGCAACATAGTTATCATCACGTTGCGGATGCGATTATGCTTGCCACCAAGTGAAATATACAGGTAGTCTCTGAGCCAAGTGGATAAAGAAATATGCCAGCGTTTCCAGAAATCAACAGGCGATAACGCAAAATAAGGTAAGCGAAAATTCAACGGAATCTTAAAACCAATCAGCAATGCAATGCCAATGGCCATGTCACTGTAGCCTGAAAAATCACCATATATTTGTCCAGCAAAAGCCAACACTCCTGTCCAGGTCTCTAACAAACTCACTGCACCACCATCAAAAGCAGTCGCTGCTGGTGCTGCCAATAGATCGGCAATGGTTTTTTTGAATAAGCCAATGGTTATCAACAGAAAACCATTTTTAACCATATCCCAGGAGGGGATGGGTAATTTATGAAATTGCGGAAGGATGTCTTTCGCCCGCAGAATAGGACCTGCCACCAACTGTGGAAAAAAGGCCAAAGCCGTGGTGAACTCAGCTAAACCTTTTCTGGCTTTCATTTCACCTCGATACACATCTATGGTGTAACTTAACGATTGAAACGTATAGAAAGAAATACCCACCGGAAGTACCCACGACAACGAACCCAAATCAGCCTGATAACCCAACACGCCCAAGAAGTCTGCTACTGATTGAATGGCGAAATCGGCGTATTTAAACAAAGCCAAAATGCCAAGATTCATTATTACAGAAAGAATCAAAAATTGTTTTTTGCGGCTTTGTGTTCCTGACTGGTCAATGGCTTGAGCCAAGAAGTAATCAATAACCGCAGAACCTACCAACAGTGGAATAAAACGGTAATTCCAAGTACCATAGAACACCAAAGATGACACCAGAATAAAGTAAATTCTTGGTTTATGACGCAAAAATACAAAGCCATAAAACAACAAGAACACCATTAAAAAAGCAAAAAAGATCGGCGTGTTGAATAACATAACGCGGTTGGAGCTCCTCTATTTTTTATCGTTATTTGAGGAATTTAACGAAGTCAATTGCAAAAAGTTACGCACTGACATAAAAAAACCCCGGGCTGCCCGGGGTTTTATAGATGCAATTTAAGGAAATATTTTTACTTAAATTTGATTGCCAAGTCCATTTGCAAACGATCATAATCCGTCTGCGTGGCTTTGCTTTGGTCTTGTTCAGAGCTGATATAAGTTAATCCAAGAGCCATGTTTTTACGCAAGCCGTAACCAGCTTTCAGGATGTGGCCTTTTGAATCGGTTTCACCGCCAGCGAAATCTGAATCATTGAACAAGGCATAAACCGAATCCGCTTCCAAATCTAGGTAGGAATAACCCAGGCTCCATGAACCTGCATCACTGACTTTACCCAAGCCAAAACCCAAGGCATAGCCCGTGTCTAAATCATCAGCTTCGGTGTTTTGATAATAGGTAGCAAATACCGAGAATGGCAACGATGCCAAATTGGTTTTGTATTCAATCAGTCCTTCAAAAATATTGAAGTCATAGGCCATTTTACCTGCCGCATCTAAAGTGTTACCACGGGCTTTTCCATCGTACAACGGCGTTGAACCCTGTAATTCCTGATAATCGTAATAACCCAAGCCAGCTACCAACTTGCCTTCGCCCAGTTCAACAGTTTTGGTCAGTTGACCGCCAAATAACAATACATCATCGGCTGATGATCTTTCATCAACTGAGAAGCCTGCCAGGACACCTTCCCAGCCATCGTTATCAAAACCCAAAGCAAAACCCTCTGGATTCAAATCACCATCCCAAAATACCGGTGTTTTGGCTGGAATGTAGAAAGGGTTTTTCATTTTACCGCCAGTCAAAGTCAAAGCATCGGTGAGTTTGTAATCAAAATAAGCCAGATCCAATTGAATACCTTTGGTTGAAAAAGCATCATCCAAAGTCTGGTTTGTTGAAGTGGGATCATCACCACCAGAGGCCAAGCGGAAACCCACACTCAGGTCGTCATTAACTTCCGCTGTGGCACCCAATCTGAACCTGATGCGATTACGGGTTCTGACATCTTTACCACGCTCATCGATATACTCAAAACGATCACGAATGTCACCTGAGAAAGTGATTCGTTCTGTCCAAGAAGAAGACTTTTTGCTCGTTTCTTCAGCAACTTTAGATTCATTATTAGAGGCTTTTTCTTCCAATTTTTCGATCTTGGCCGTTAACATTTTTAATTGCTCTTTCAATAAAGCAATTTCATCCTGAGTAGAATCAGCCACCGCCGCTGTTCCCAAAGACAGTAACATTGAAGTTACTAACACTTTCTTATTCATGTCATTACTCACTTAATGATAAAAAAGTGCATCATATTTAATGAATATGACAGTTATATGACATTTATTACAATAAAGTAACATTAACATGACAGTTTCGTAAAAAACCAAGAATTTTTGCATAAAAGGCATGCCATTAGGCTAAGATTGCGACTTATTCATACTGCCTTTTTATCATAGTAACATGCAAATTTCCGGATGGAGACAAGAACGCATAACCATCATCATTTTTTTGATTTTGGCGGTGATAAGCGGGTTTATTACACACCACTGGGCCTGGAGCTTTTTTGTGTGGTTGCTGGTTTATACGGCCTGGAAAATTATTGAATTCAAAACATTTTATGACTGGTATATGAAAGGTGCATCACGCAATCATGTTCCGCTTAATTACGGCGTTTTTGAAGCCATAACCTGTAAAGTCATTAACAACAAAACACAGACCAAAGAAGCACAAAGAAAGAACAAGTATTTACTACAGCAATTTGTAACAACGGCTCAAGCGTTACCATTCGCAACTATTTTACTGAACGAGCGATTCGAGATTCAATGGGTTAACCACATTGCGCAAGAAATCTTGAGCATCAATGAAACTGATTTACACAGTAAAATTGATAACATCATTCGTCAACCTGAGTTTGTACAGATGCTTAATGAGCGAGCAAAAGACCAAGAAATAAAAATTCCTCATGGTAAGCTCAATGACAAAAGCATCCAAATTCGTTTAATCAAGATTAACAAAAACCGTTATCTGATGGTTGCCAGAGACATCAGCGCTCAGGAAGCACTACAAAAGTCAAGAAAAGCCTTTGTGGCTAACGCTTCGCATGAGTTGCGGACACCATTAACAGTGATTTCTGGTTATCTTGAAATGCTACAAGCCTCCGATCAAATAGGAGAAGAATGGACTGAAGCCATTGATCAAGCCAAAGATCAAGCTAACAGGATGTCAAAAATTATCAACGACATGTTAAAACTATCGAAAATAGAACATGATCGAGTCATAGAGTCTGAAGACCGAGAGGTTTCTATGCCAGAATTACTCAACGGTCTATATAATGACATTAAAAACAGTACCGATGCCAAATCTCACAGAATGTCAGCTGAAATTGACTCTGGTTTAATGGTTCGGGGAGATGCATCCGAAATAACCAGTGTTTGTCTCAACTTGATGCACAATGCCATTATCCACACTCCCGCTGGAACCACGATACAAATCAAATGGTTCTTACATAACAATGAAGCCAGCTTTTGGGTCATAGATGATGGGCCAGGAATTGATGCCAAACACATCCCACATTTAACAGAAAGATTCTATCGAGTGGATAACTCCAAAATTAAAAACACCCAAAGTACCGGACTTGGCCTTGCTATTGTTAAACACATCTGTTTAAAACACAGCGCTCGCTTTGAAATAGAAAGTGAGCAAGGTAAAGGCACCACTTTTAAAGTCATATTTCCTGCCTTCAGAACCGTTCAAAAGTAATGAACAGTCTGCTTTCATGACAATTGTTACACTTATGTCATATTAATGTCACATTGCTTGTTTAGAATTTCGGCATTCGTAACATTCAACGCAATATATATGAAAACTTTGAAAAAAATAACAGTGGTGGCAGGTTTAATCGCCGCATCACAAATTCAAGCCGCTGGTCGAGACTACATCAGCGTAGTAGGTTCTTCGACTGTTTATCCATTTTCTACAGTGGTGGCTGAAAGATTTGGTAAGTCAACTTCTTACAAAACACCTAAAATTGAATCAACCGGTACCGGTGGCGGCATGAAATTGTTCTGCAAGGGCAATGGCGTTGACACTGCAGACATCACCAATGCTTCAAGAAGAATCAAAGATTCCGAATTGAAAATGTGTCACGAAAATGGTGTCACAGATGTGGTTGAAGTATTGATTGGTTATGACGGTATTGTAGTAGCCAATGACGTTAATTCGCACGAATTTAAACTGTCCAGAAAGGATCTGTTCCTGGCTTTAGCCAAAGAAATCCCAACTGATAAAGATGGTGAGTTGATTGCCAATCCATATACCATGTGGAATGAAGTCAACAAAGATTTACCAGCGGTAAAAATTGAAGTTTTGGGTCCTCCTCCTACATCTGGAACCCGTGATGCTTTTGTAGAGCTGGCGATGGAAGGCGGTTGTAAAAACTTCCCATGGATTAAAGACACCAAAGATGCAGACAAAACCAAATACAAATCAATTTGTCACACCATTCGTGAAGATGGCGCGTATATTGAAGCTGGTGAAAATGACAACTTGATTATCCAGAAATTACAAAAAAATCCAGATGCTTTGGGCATCTTTGGTTTCTCTTTCTTGGATCAAAATGCAGACCTGGTTAAAGGTGCTTTGGTCGATGGTTCTGCGCCTGAATTTGAAACCATTGCCTCAGGAGAATATCCGGTTTCAAGACCTTTATTCTTCTACGTCAAGAAAGCGCATGTGGCTGAAATTCCTGGCATGAAAGAGTTTTTGAATGAATTCACTAGTGAAAAAGCCATGGGTGAAGAGGGTTATTTGACTGACAAAGGCTTGATCCCTTTAGACCAGGATAAATACATCAAAGTCAAAGAAGACGTGATGAATTTAAAAAGCCTTGAGCTATAAGCACCACACAACATAACATATTGATTACGTTTCACCGCAATCGGGACAAACCTGGTTGCGGTATTTTCATCATCTGCTTATGAGAAACTCATGAAAATCAGTGCATTGCTATTTTTGGTGTTGTTGTTTGCCGCTTTCAGTTATTTCATGGCACGGCAAAAAATCACCACAGCTTATCGTCAACACAAATCCAGTCACAAGATTTTAACTTTACCCAAATATTTTGGTTATGTTGCAGCTTTGTGCGCTTTGCTGCCGGCTTTGGTGGTTTTGCTATTTTTGCAAATGGTTGAAGAACCTTATATCAACAGTGAAATAGCCACATACATCAGCAGCGAACATATTGATGCAAACCAGAATCTCGATTTGTATTTGAATGAAATTAAAAGTGCTGATACGCCTGAAAAAGTAGCGGCTTTGAGCGAAGAAAAACAGCTGGTTTATCAACGCTATCATGAAATTGAACAAACCACAGCAACCACCATCAGTGTAGTGGTGTTGGCCATTTCAATCCTGCTGACCATCGGAGCTTTGAAAAAAATCAATATCAATACACCTGCCAGAAAGGTGTTTGAAAAAATCATTGAGGGTATTTTGTTGTTGGCAGCATCTATTGCCATCATGACAACAGTAGGCATTGTGTTTTCTGTGCTGTTTGAGTCAACCCGTTTTTTTGGTGAAGTGCCTATTCTGAGTTTTATGTTTGGAACTGAATGGTCGCCACAAACTGCTATCAGGGCTGATCAAGTCGGTTCATCTGCGGCTTTTGGGGCAGTACCTTTATTCGTTGGTACCATGCTGATTTCATTCATCGCCTTACTTGTTTCTGTACCATTGGGACTGATGTCGGCCATCTATTTATCTGAATACGCCAGCCGTTCGATTCGTTCAATAGCCAAGCCTGTACTAGAAATATTGGCTGGTATTCCAACTGTGGTTTATGGGTTCTTCGCCGCATTGACTGTCGCACCATTTATTCGAGGCCTGGGAGAATCCATAGGCTTGTCAGTGGCATCGGAAAGTGCGTTAGCGGCTGGTTTGGTGATGGGCATTATGATCATTCCATTTGTGTCTTCGTTGTCCGATGATGTGCTGTCAGCGGTGCCACAAAGCCTGCGTGAAGGCTCTTTGGGTCTGGGCGCCACCCGTTCAGAAACCATCATCAAAGTGCTGATTCCAGCGGCTCTCCCCGGCATTGTTGGTGGTGTATTATTGGCCGCTTCGCGTGCCATCGGAGAAACCATGATTGTAGTAATGGCTGCCGGTTTGGCCGCCAATTTAACCGTTAATCCGTTGGAGGCAGTGACCACTGTTACGGTTCAGATTGTCACCCTGCTAACCGGTGACCAGGAATTTGACAGTGCCAAAACCCTTGCGGCTTTTGCTTTGGGATTGATGTTGTTTGTGACCACTTTAGTACTGAATGTGATTGCCTTACATGTGGTCAGAAAATACCGAGAACAATATGAATAATACCGATTTAGTTAAACAAAGTTTACAAAAGCGTTACCTCAAGGAACGTATGTTCAAAGCTATGGGCTTTATCTCAATCGCCACCGCCATACTGTTTTTGTTGATTCTGTTGACAGACATCATTGGCAAAGCACTGCCAGCTTTCACACAAACCAACATAGCACTAGAAGTGAAACTGAGCGCAGATGACCTCGGCATCAATGCCAACAGCAGTGAATCAGAGATACGCAATGCCGATTACCGCAAGGTTATTCGTGAAGCCTTGTCACGCTTGTTTCCTGAAGTCACAAGCCGTAAGGATAAGCGTGAGTTATACACGCTAACAAGCATGGGGGCAGAGTTCCAGTTGCGTGATGCGATTATGGATAATCCACAGTTGATTGATACCACCCAGAGGATTGAATTTCTGGCAGATGATGATGTTGCGGCCGTAGTCAAAGGTGCGATTGACCGCAATTTGCCTGAATCTGACCGTCGGGTTAAAAATCAAAAACTGGCCTGGATTGAATCACTTGAGACCAAAGGACAGATTAACAGCACTTTTAACTGGCAATTTTTCTCTAATGGCGATTCTAGAGAACCTGAAATGGCTGGTATCAAGGGAGCCATTCTTGGTTCATTTTTTACCTTGTTGGTCACTTTGGCGTTATCCTTCCCGATTGCAGTAGCGGCGGCTATTTACCTTGAAGAATTTGCACCCAAAAACAGGTTCATTGATTTTATCGAAATTAACATCAATAACCTGGCAGCGGTCCCCTCGATTGTATTCGGTTTGTTGGGGCTGGCAGTGTTTATCAACTTTTTTAACATGCCCAGATCAGCGCCAGTGGTTGGTGGTATTGTGTTGTCTTTGATGACATTACCTACCATTATTATCGCCTCAAGATCGGCCATCAAAGCTGTTCCACCTTCTTTGCGTGAAGCGGCATTAGGGTTGGGCGCTTCGAAAATGCAATCGGTGTTTCATCACGTATTACCCGCCGCTTTGCCAGGTATTCTAACCGGCACCATCATCGGTATGGCACAAGCATTGGGTGAAACGGCACCATTGTTAATGATTGGTATGGTTGCGTTTATCGTTGATATTCCACAAACACTGGTTGAGCCGTCCACCGTATTGCCTATTCAGGTCTTTTTATGGGCAGACTCTCCAGAACGTGGATTTTTAGAAAAAACCTCAGCTGCCATTTTGGTGTTGCTGTTCTTTTTGGTTGCAATGAATGCCATAGCCATTTATTTGCGCAAAAAGTTTGAGAAAAAATGGTAAAATATTATGAATGAAGCTGTAATGAACGAACTGGCTGAACCTACAATGAAAAATAAATCAGGCCCTGAAACAGAAGAGTCTCTAAACATTGAATACACCGAAACGGTGGGGCAACCCTTTTGCGATGATGCCAAAATAAAAACCAAAAACGTCAATGTATTTTACGCTGATAATCAAGCCATTTATGATGTTAGCCTGGATATTGGCGCACATGAAGTGATTGCGCTGATTGGACCTTCAGGTTGTGGTAAATCAACCTACTTGCGTACTTTGAATCGCATGAATGACACCATTGATATTTGTCGGGTTGAAGGGCAGATTTTATTGGATGGTGAAAATATCTATCGCAAAAAGCAGGATCCAGTATTGTTGCGAGCCCGGGTGGGCATGGTGTTTCAAAAGCCCAATCCTTTCCCCAAGTCTATTTATGACAATGTGGCTTATGGTCCAAGAATTCATGGATTAACCAAAAACAAAGCGGAATTGGACGAACTGGTAGAAGCTTCGTTAACCAAAGCAGGTTTGTTTCAAGAGGTTAAAGACCGCTTGCACGCACCAGGAACCGGTTTATCTGGTGGTCAACAACAAAGGTTATGTATCGCCCGTACCATTGCGGTACAACCTGAGGTTATTTTGATGGATGAGCCAGCTTCGGCTCTGGACCCGATTGCTACGGCGAAAATTGAAGAATTAATCAATGAGTTGAAAGAAAATTTCACCATTGTGATTGTGACACACTCGATGCAACAAGCAGCCAGGGTGTCACAAAGAACAGCCTATTTCCATATGGGTCGTTTGATTGAAGTGGGTGATACTGATCAAATATTCACCAATCCTTCGCATGAATTAACAGAAAAATACATCACCGGACGATTCGGTTGAGGAACCAAATTATGGAACACATTGAATTTGAAAAACACACATCCAGTGAGTACAACACAGAGCTGGAAGACATCAGAAGCCATCTGCTGAAAATGGGTGGTAAGGCGGAGAATCAATTGCGTATGGTTTTGAGTGTGCTACATAACAAATCGGTGGAAACATTAGATGAGTTATTGTCGCATGGCGACGATATTGATCAGATGGAAGTTGATTTAGATCAGGAATGTACGCGAATCATTGCCAGAAGACAACCTGCAGCCAGTGACTTACGTTTGATTGTAGCGGTGATGAAAAGCATCACAGACATTGAACGCATCGGCGATGAGACCGAAAAAATGGCACGCATTCTGAAGAAGTTGCTGAAGAAAGACTTTCACAGTAAATATTATGAAGAGATTGATCATTTGGGTCGGGAAGTTTTGACCAATTTGTCAGGTTCTTTGAATGCTTTGGCCCGTTTGGATGCTGAAGAAGCCATTAAAATCGCGCAAAAAGATCAAGTGATTGACGCACATTTTGATGAGTTGAACGGTCACTTGATTAAAAAAATGATTAAAGATCCGAATATGGTTAAACCTTATTTGAGTTTAAGCCAATGCGCCCAATCATTGGAACGGATTGGCGACCACGCCAAAAATATCTGTGAATACATCATCTATCTAGTGATTGGTAAAGACGTACGTCACACTGATATTGATGAAGTTAAACATAACTATTTTGACTAATCATTCTGACCTCAGTCTAAAAATCACCTGATAGCCAGCAGTATTTTGATGATAACACAACTCAGTCGGAGTTTAACTTCCGACTGGGTCTTTTAACTAACTCCCCTCCACAATTGGGGCAAACACACCGTAACTCTTGCTCTGCACATTCTTTGCAAAAAGTGCACTCATAACTACAGATGAAAGCTTCTTGACTTTCAGGTTTAAGTGAATGGTCGCAGCGCTCACAATGGGGTTTCATTTCTAGCATGATGGTTGAAATCTGTTGAATCATGACCATGTTAAACTTATCTTTTAAGCAATGAAATCGCAATCATGAAAAAATATTTAGTCACAGGTGCCAACAGGGGCATCGGTTTGGAAATTTGTCGTCAACTAAAACAACAAGGCCATCAGGTTACTGCAGTCTGTCGCAGCAGCAGCGAGGCGCTTGATGAACTGGGAGTTGAGGTGATTGCCGGGATTGATGTTACCAATCAACAATCATTGAAAATACTGAGTGAACAGCTGGATCATGACATTGATGTATTGATTAATAATGCCGGAGTGTTGGCTAGAAATGCTTTGGGTGAAATTGACTATGATACGGTCAAAACCCAGTATGAAGTGAATGCCATTGGACCATTGATGGTGACTGAAACATTGTTGCCTAAGCTCCACACAGGGTCAAAAGTGGCCATTATCACCAGCCGCATGGGTTCCATGGCTGATAATGATTCAGGCGGATATTATGGCTATCGCATGAGTAAAGCGGCGGTGAATATGGCCGGAACCAGTTTGGCGGTAGATTTGAAACCTAAGGGTATTGCCGTTGGCCTGTTACATCCGGGTTATGTCAAGACCGACATGACTGGTCATCAAGGTTTTGTCGATACCACCCATTCAGCCAAAGGCCTGCTTGCAAGAATCGACGAATTAACTATGGAAAACACCGGCGGTTTCTGGCATGCTGATGGTGAACAATTACCCTGGTAAGGACCAGCTGAAAGATTAAGAGGATTAACCCATGAAAATGATCACCGCCATCATCAAACCCTTTAAACTCGACGATGTTCGTGATGCCTTAGAAGAAGTCGGCGTGCGCGGTATAACTGTTACCGAAGTCAAGGGTTTCGGCCGTCAAAAGGGCCACACGGAACTGTATCGTGGCGCAGAATACGTGGTCGACTTTTTACCTAAACTGAAAATCGAAATCGCCACTGCCGATGACCAAGTTGAAACCATCGTTGATACCATCATCGAAACCG
>JAGRJR010000119.1 GCA_020442635.1 Lysobacterales bacterium | reverse complement strand
TTTCAAATCTCTGTGTAAAACCAAATTCTGATGTGCAAAGGCAACCGCTGAACAAACCTGTAGAATTAAATCTAGTCGCCCTTTGATATTCAGCTTTTTTTGCGCACAGAATTGATTGATGGGCTGACCACTCACATATTCCATGACGATGTATGGGCGTTCTTGCTCATCAGTGCCACCATCCAATAATTGTGCAATATTTGGATGAGTTAATTTCGCCAGAATTTGCCGTTCGTTCTCAAAGCGTTTAATCAGCGATTTTTTAAAATGCACTTTGGAAAACTTAATGGCCACTTGTTTATCAAAAGTACCATCATTGCGTTCGGCCAAATAAACAAAACCCATACCTCCTAAACCCAGGAGTTTAAGCAGCCGATAGTTGCCCAATTGCGAATTTTCATTCAGTGTTTCCTGTGCAAAATCAGCATTTAAATCAAAAGCAAGCTCATAAACGTCTTCAGGCATGTCATCTTGTGAATCTGACGCCAGTAAATCCACCAGCAAGTTTATATGCTCTGTTGTTAGTTCGCCAGATTCACGTAATTGGTTTAATTTAGAATTTTGTTCTCTATAAGGCAAGTCAACCCAGTCATTGAAATACCCTTCGACTGATTCAAAATCTTCCTTGTTCATGACATTTGAGCTTTCAAAAAAGCCCTGGCCATCCTTAAATTTCGCTTAATGGTGCTTTCTGAACAATCAAAAATTTCTGCCAATTCTTCTAATCCAAGCCCACCATAAAACCTCATCATCAACATTTGTTCAGATTCAGCACCCACTTGAGCCAACTTTTCCATGGCCTGTTCCATATTGAGTAATTGTTCCAGGCTCATCTGTTCTTCAGCCACATCATTATGAGCCTGAGTGATGCTCATCTGCTGCCAATCACCACCCTGTTTCTGCGCCTGACGTTTACGCACATAATCAATCACTGTATGCCGCATGATCTGCGACATCAGTGCATAGAAATGCCCTCTTGACTTAAAGTGTAAGGATTGCTTTTGATAGATTTTCAATACCGCTTCATGAACCACGGCGCTGGTATCAAGGGTCGCATTCTTACGACCAGATGTCAAGGCGTGTCGAGCCAGACCTTTTAACTCCTGATAGAATTCAGGCGGCACTTCCAACAACATTTTATTGTTGATAATTTGTGTTAAGTTTTTCTGAGCCAAATGGCAACCCCTTGATTGATATAATCCTGCGTTAATTCACCCCGACAGTGATGCCTTATGTTGAACTCAAATGTTCATCACTGACATTGTAAGCTTATATTATCTTACGTGATACAGACTGGAGGCTCAATACAATTCGTTGGCTTTTAATGCTGAAGATTAAGTCGAAATTGGGGTCTTTTGTTGCAGCCACAGCTGGGCTTCAGTTTTTTGCTGTTGAATTCTTTCATGATGCAACTTCAAGAATTCCTGTGTACGCGGAAGCTCCATCACTTCGTTTAACATGGGTAAATGCCCTCCTTGCCAAAAGCCCCTGGTATCACCTGACTTAAACTGCTGCTCAAACAACACAGCAGCTGCAATGGCATCACCTTTAACCGCATGGATCATGGCTCGTCTGTACATATTCATCTGCTCAGGATTTTGCTCAAAATATGATTCTAATTGTGCCAATAATGACTGAGCCAATGAGACTTTTTCTTGTTGTTGCCACATCCAGATGAGTTGAACGGTACTGTCAAAATTCTCAGCATTGATTTCAAATCCGGTTTGAGTATCACCCGGATACAATTCGAGCAATGCATTGATGGCCTCGTCATAGTGTCCCGACATCATCTTATAGAGCGCCCAATCATCACGATATTTAAGGTTATCAGCTGGCGTTTGTATGCGCGCCTCATAGCGCTCAGCGGCTTTTTCGTAATTCGACTGATACATGTCAATGGCAGCCTGTGCATGCAACAGATCTTCTAAATCCGGTACTTTTGTGGCAATTTGATCAGCAATATTCTGTGCTTCTTCCGGCATATCAAGATTTAACAGCAAAGCAATAATTTCTGTTTGACGGGCATAGTTACCCGGATCCATATCAACTGCTTTCATTTGCCATTTCAAGGCTTCTACATAATTGCTTTGAGCGGCATAAACAGTGGCTTTGCCATTGGGGCCGCCTGAATAATCAGGTACCAGTTCAATGATGCGATCAAACTGTTTCATGGCCTCGGTAAATTGTTGATTGCCTATTAATTTATAACCAATATTTGACTGAATGACTGGTGACAGCGGATCCCATTCTGCAGCCTTTCTGTATAACTCCAGTGATTTTTTTTGATCACCCAATCGATCCGCCAAATTACCGTACCAATGGTAAGCAGTGGCATAACTGGGGTTCAGTTTAATGGCATATTCAAATTCTTCCTGAGCCTCTTTAAGCTGCATCTTCTCATGCAGGTAATTGGCCAGACTGGTATGAGCTTCCGCCAGTAAAGGATCAATGGCTAAAGCTTTTTCAATCAAAGGCTCTCCTCGCAAGAACATTTCATCTCTACTCAAATCACTGTAATCGTTCAATAAATTCAATACATCGGCCTGCCCCACATAAGCCAATGCATATTGCGGATCTAATTGACTGGCTTTTTCAAACAAAGCCAACGCTTCCTCTAAGGCAGTGCTGTTGCGTGTCAACATGCGTTGTCTGCCCGCCAAATAAGCATTGTAAGCATCAATGTTTTCAGTTTGTTTTTTATTGATGGTTTGTAATTCCTGGTCGGTTAATTTCACCCGTAAATTTTGCGCAATTTGTTCGGCAATTTCGGTTTGAATCTGGAATATATTTTGAGTGGTTAATTCTCGGTCAAAGACTTGCGCCCACAATTGATTTTCAGTACTGGCTTCGATTAATTTAACGTTCAAGCGAACTTGACTGCCAGCCCTTTGCACTCCGCCTTCCAAGACATGAGACACGTTTAATTCAGAGGCAATGTCACTGATTGAACGACCGGAATCCTTGTAAGGCAATACTGAAGTACGTGATATCACCTTGAGTGCCGAAATTTTAGAAAGCTGAGTAATCAAATCATCGTGAATACCCACCGTAAATGGCTGGTTATCTGAGGTATTGGCCATGTTAATAAATGGCAGTACCGCCAGTGACTTACCGGGGTTTTGAATAAACGCCTGTTGTGGCTTGGTGTCAATGGTTTCTACTTGGGCTTGTGATGATGTTTCAACCTCTTTGGGCTCATCACTCCAGTGTTGCCACAAACTCATGGCACCCACAATCACCAATACCACCATGGTTACATAGTCTAATTTTTTGGCTTTTTCACGGTCCTGACTTTCATCAGCAACAACATCTTTGTCGCGTTTGATACCATCAGGCGTCATTTCAAATGCCCAGGCAAAAAGTATGGTTGGAATCAAGCCCAGAACAACCAGGGCCAGCAACAGTCGATTGGCGCTGGCTTCCAGTTCCAGCGCTTCAAACACCACATCGCCTACTTGTAATAACAACCAGCCAATCACCACATAGGCTGCGGTGACCCTGAAGACATTGCGACGTTTTAATTCAGCCAGTAAACTCATGCAAACATTGTATGTGGTTTAGTGTTCAACAATCAATCTACCCCATAGGCTCTTTTGGCATGAGCTAATGACCTCTTATGACTTAACCAATTGTGATAAATCAGCAATTGAACTGGTCAATAAATTAACTTGTACCAACTGAGTCAGTCTGTTGATTTTTATTTTTTCATCATCAGCATTAACCATCACATGTTCAAAATACTGATCAAGAGGGTCAGCCAATGTAGCCAGTAATTCATAGGCTTTGCTGTATTCAAATTGGGTGACCAACTCACCCAGTTGCGGCTCAATGCCATTCAATTGGTTATAGACCTCATGTTCATAATCCGACTCAAACAAAGAAGCATCGACCTTATTGGCATATATATCTACAGGTAAATCGACATTGGATTTCTGAGTGATATTTTGCGCCCGTTTGTTGGCCTCAATCAAAGATTTGGCAAATTCTTGTTGTTTGAAACTTTCAGTGGCTTTGACACGTTGATCAAAATCAACCAGATTTTCTGGGCTTTTGGCAATCACCGCACTCACCACATCATGAGCAATGCCTTGTGCTTGGTACTGGTTTTTTAAGCGGTCATTGAAAAATGACAACACCTCATTTTTAACATCATCATCTACTTTTACTGGCAAGTTGGCAAATGCTGTCCAAATCAAGTCCTGATAATTAATCATCAGTCGCTTATCGATAAGGATATTGATGATACTCAAAGTAGCACGCCTCAACGCAAATGGATCTTTAGAACCCGAGGGTTTTTTACCCACTGCAAAAATTCCGCACAAAGTGTCTACTTTGTCAGCGATTGACAGTGCTTGACCTAATGTGGTTTCTGGTAACTGATCACCCACAAATTTAGGTAAATATTGGTCACGAATGGCTACAGAAACCTCGGCTGATTCACCTTGTTCTGCGGCATAATAACCGCCCATCAAGCCCTGTAAATCAGGAAACTCATCCACCATATCCGACATCAGGTCAGACTTCATTAAATCGGCAGCTCGCTTACCTTCAGTTGCATCAAAACCCAACTGCGGCGCCATCCAGTTCATCAACTTGGCAATGCGATCTGTTTTATCCGCAATGGTACCCAATGATTGTTCGAACACCATTTTTTCCAACAAAGGAATGTTCTTTTCCAGTGGACGCGCCTTGTCTTTTTCCCAGAAAAAACGGGCATCGGCCAAACGTGGCGTGATGACTTTTTCAAAACCTTTTTTCACCGCTGCCGGATTGCTTGAATCTATATTAGCCATGGCCACAAAATAGGGCATCAGCTGGCCGGCTGAGGTTTCAACCGGAAAATATTTTTGATGTTTCTCCATCGATGAAATCAAAGCTTCTTTAGGCACAGCCAAAAAGTCTTCGCTGAACTGCCCCAAAACTGCTGATGGTTTCTCAACGATGCTCGAAACTTCTGACAACAAACTGGCATCAATTTTGGCTACGCCACCGACTGATGCAGCTACATCTTTGGCCTGCTTTTCAATCAACAGCTCACGTTCGTTTTGATCAACCATAATATGAGCTGATTGCAATGCGCTGGCATAGTCTTTTGCACTGTTGATTGTGATGTAACTGTTGTGATGAAAACGATGACCCAAACTTTGATTGCCTGTTTGTAATCCAAACATTTCCATTGGAATCACATCACTGTCTTTCAACAACACCATCCAATGAACCGGTCTGATGAAGCTGTAGTCATTGCTGCCCCAGCGCATGGGTTTTGGTATTGGTAATTGCTTGATGGATTGTTCGATATAAGCAGGCAATACAGCTTCAATGCTCTGACCTTTTTCCAGAACCTCATAACTCAGATATTCACCTTTATCCGTTTGTACACGAGCCAAATCTGTAACCTCAACCCCAATTGAGCGAGCAAACCCCATCGCCGCCGGTTTGGCGTTGCCGTCATCATCAAAAGCGGCAGCCACCGCAGGGCCTCTTTTCTCGATTTTCTGGTCGGCTAATTGTTCTGTCACATCATTGAGCACAAAGGCCAAGCGACGTGGTGAGGCATACCATCTTGAAGATTCATCGAACTCAAAACCATCCGCCTGTAATTGTTTCGTTACACCTGTAAATAGCGCATCAGCCAAGCCGTACAGCGCTTTTGGTGGTAACTCTTCACATCCCAATTCAAATAAAATATCAGCCATGATTATTTCACCTCCTCTTTCAAACCTGGAAACCCCAAAGCTTCACGCGATTGGTAATACATCTCGGCCACTTGTTTTGACATGTTGCGAACTTTCAGAATAAATTGCTGACGCTCGGTCACACTGATCGCTTTACGCGCATCCAACAGATTAAACAAGTGTGATGCTTTCAATGCCTTTTCATAAGCAGGTAATGGTAGTTCTTTCTCAATCAGTTCCAAGCAGGCTTGTTCTGCCTGGTTGAAATTTTCAAATAAGGTAGGCACATCGGCATGTTCAAAGTTATAGGCAGACTGTTCCACTTCGTTTTGGTGATACACATCGCCATAGGTGACGGTGCCATTGGGCGTTTCGGCCCAAATCAAATCAAAAATACTGTCTTTGTTTTGTAAGTACATGGCCAGACGTTCCAAGCCGTAAGTGATTTCACCCATCACCGGCTTACATTCCAATCCGCCAACTTGTTGGAAATAGGTAAACTGAGTCACTTCCATGCCGTTCAACCAAACTTCCCAGCCCAATCCCCAGGCACCTAAAGTCGGTGATTCCCAGTTGTCTTCCAAAAAGCGAACATCATGTTCCAGGGTATCAATACCAATGGCCTCCAAAGACTTCAGATACAACTCTTGAATGTTTTTGGGTGATGGCTTAAGCACCACTTGATACTGGTAATAATGTTGTAAGCGATTGGGGTTTTCACCATAACGACCATCGGTGGGTCTGCGACAAGGTTGTACATAGGCGCTGTTCCAGGGCTCTGGGCCAATAGAACGCAGGAATGTGGCCGGATGAAAAGTACCTGCACCCACTTCCAAATCCAATGGTTGAATGATCACACAACCATGCTCAGCCCAAAATTGTTGTAGTTTCAGAATCAATTCCTGAAAAGTCAGGAATTCTTTGTCGTTATTTCCCATCACTGTTAAGCACAAAACAAAACCCTGCATTATACTTAACCTTGTTACATCTGCACATTGCTTGGATGAAATTAACCAGATAAAAATCAGCTTACCTTCATTGTGTGTAATAAATAAGTTGTAAATCGATTATTTAAGCCCAATAATACGCCCAGAGTTGGTCGGGCAATCGCGTTGTGATTTCACACCGAGGAAAGTCCGGGCTCCGCAGGGTAAGGTGCCGGATAACGTCCGGGGGGCGCGAGCCTACGGCCAGTGCAACAGAAAAGATACCGCCATCTTTGATGGTAAGGGTGAAATGGTGCGGTAAGAGCGCACCGCGACTTTGGTAACAAAGGCGGCATGGTAAACCCCACCTGGAGCAAGATCAAATAGGGAAACTATAGGTGTGTACCCGCACTGTTTTCGGGTAGATTCCTTGAGGCTGGCAGTGATGTCAGACCCAGATGAATGATTGCCACATGAAAACGTACAGAACCCGGCTTATAGACCAACTCTCTTCATTGTACCTTGTTCTTTCATCCTGCGGATGAAAACCGGCTGCGAAAGGTGTTTGATTGAGTCGCCAATCGAGTCTCGATTGGCACCATATTCATTGATTTCAAACATATACCACACTACTTTTAAACTAAGTTTGTAAAAAATACCACATTTGAGGTATATTATTAAATTTGCAACCTGTTTTACATCCACAGGATAATATTGTTTTTCCGCAAATAAACATTATCTTTTGGTTTTTATTGTTTGGTGCTGCATTTTCAACAGAGGAAGGGATATGAAGGGAAAATTACTGATCAGTTTGATAACATTCTTTTGGTTTCAATAA
>JAGRJR010000118.1 GCA_020442635.1 Lysobacterales bacterium | reverse complement strand
CTTTTGCCGCTTTTTCATCCACAACTGGCAATTCACTTCCTATGGGTAGCTCGATGTCGATTTCAGACTTTGGTTTAATGCCAAATTCAGACATATCCAATTCCAATTCATCATCAATTTCAGGTTTGAACTCAGGTTTACTCAAATCCTTGGTTGTTTGTCTTTCAGGCAAACCTGGGGACCAACTTGGACGCTTGTCTTGGTCATTATCTTCTTCATTATCCTGCGCCATAGACAAAGTTAAAAAAAACAGCAGTGCGAGGCTGATAACCAGTTTTTTGTTCATGTGTTTCTCAGGGGATTAACGCTTAGTGACTATTGTAACGATTGCGTCACACTTTACAATATTTTTTAAATTATTAATTGACAAATGCCTCAAACACAATTTCCAAACTTGCATTTAATGTGTTTCTATTAGATGCAATAAATGAAAACGTCAATTTTTGACAGCTACCAGATGATTTTTTCTTTATTAAGAAAAGCTGACAATCCCTTTTGTCCTTCTGGTGAAACCCTGACTGCTGCAATAACTTGAGTCGTGTATTCATCAATTTTTTTCTGCTGTGGCAGTGTTCGACCCACCACTGACATCACCAATTTTTTGCTTATTTCCTTAGCATTGGGGCCAGTTGATGACAAAAACTTTAACTGTTGATTAATCCATTTATCCATTTCACTGGAATCCCTAACTTCTGAAACTATTCCCAATTCCTTAGCAGTAACGGCTCCAAATATTTCTGCAGATTGAAAATACCGTCGTGCTTTCCGGGTACCGATTGCATCAATCACATAGGGCGAAATCACAGCTGGCACCAAACCCAATTTAGCTTCCGTCAAACCAAATTTTGCTTCTGTATCCGCCACGACCATATCACAACAACAGGCAAGACCTACACCACCACCCAAAGCCAAGCCTTGTACCCTGGCAATGGTGGCCTTGGCATTGAAATTGATGGTGCGCATCAACGCTGCTAATTTTTCAGAATCTTTTTTGTTTTCTTCTTCAGTGGCTTGCGCCATACTTTTCATCCAGTTTATATCAGCTCCAGCTGAAAAAGATTGGCCTTTCGCCTGTAAAACTATGACATGTACAGATCTATCGTCGTTCAGTTTTTTAAAACATTGCATCAACTCCTCAATCATTTGAGCATTGAATGCATTATGTACTTCGGGACGGTTCATGGTCACATAAGCGACACCATTTTTTTCTTTTTTTAACTGAATGGTTTGATAAGAATTAAACATGTATCACCAATTAAATCACATTCTAAAAACACCATATTGCACAGTTTCAACGTCTGCACATATGCTGGCTTCAATGGCAAGAGACAATATTTGTCGTGTATCAGCTGGGTCTATTACACCATCATCCCACAACCTCGCTGTTGAGTAATAAGGGTGTCCCTGATCCTCATATTGGCTTTTTATTTTCTCATAAAAATCGACTTTATCTTGCTCATCCCACACTTGTCCTGCTCGATCGATGCCATCTTGTTTTACCGTAGTTAATACCGATGCTGCCTGATCTCCGCCCATCACTGATATTCTGGCATTCGGCCACATCCACATAAAACGTCCTTGATAGGCACGACCGTTCATTGCATAGTTTCCAGCACCAAATGAACCACCAATCACCACCGTAAATTTAGGAACCTGGGCACAAGCCACCGCGGTCACCATTTTGGCACCATCTTTGGCTATTCCTGCATTCTCATATTTTTGTCCAACCATAAATCCTGTAATATTTTGCAAAAATACCAAAGGAATCTTACGCTGGTTACACAATTCAACAAAATGCGCTCCTTTCAAAGCAGACTCAGCAAATAAAATACCATTATTTGCAACAATACCAACCGGATAACCATTGATATGTGCAAAGCCACATACCAATGTAGTACCGTATCTAGCTTTGAATTCCTGAAATTCAGAACCATCAACCAAACGTGCGATGATTTCTTTAACATCATATGGCGTGCGGGTACTTTGTGGAATGATGCCATACAGTTCATGACTTGGGTACAATGGTTCACTAGGTGTTTTTTGTTTTAACCAATCAAATTTTGGGCGATTTAAAAACTGTAAAGCATTTCGAGCCATTTGCAATGCATGTTGATCATTCTCAGCAAAGTGATCGGTTACCCCAGATTGTGAAGAGTGAACTTCTGCACCACCAAGCGACTCAGCATCCACTACTTCACCTGTAGCTGCTTTGACTAAAGGCGGACCACCCAAAAAGATGGTTCCCTGTTCTTTTACAATGATAGCCTCATCACACATAGCGGGCACGTATGCACCACCAGCCGTACAAGATCCCATGACCACTGCTATTTGAGGAATATTTTTTGAAGAAAGTTGCGCTTGGTTATAAAAAATACGACCAAAATGCTCTTTGTCTGGAAAAACTTCATCCTGCAAAGGCAAAAAAGCCCCACCAGAATCAACCAAATAAACACATGGTAAACAGTTTTCTAAAGCAATCTCCTGTGCCCGCAAGTGTTTTTTTACGGTCATAGGGAAATAAGTACCACCCTTAACTGTAGCATCATTGGCTACAATCATCACTTGTTGATCATGTACCAAACCAATACCTGCAACCATTCCAGCTGCAGGAGCAGAATGATCATACATTCCTTCAGCTGCCATAGGTGCAATTTCTAAAAAAGGACTACCATGATCAAGCAATAAATTGATGCGATCTCGAACCAATAATTTACCTCGGTCGGTATGTTTTTTTCTAGAATATTCAGAACCACCCTGTGCTGTGCTGTTTAATTTTGCTTTCAAATCATCAACCAAACCAGTCATAAATTGACGGTTTTCATCAAATTGATTTGAGGAGGTTTCGATTTTTGTTTTGATGATTTTCATACAATCAAACTTTTGGTATCAAAGTATTTCAACAGCAATCGCCGTAGCTTCCCCACCACCAATGCACAATGATGCAATGCCACGTTTTAAACCACGATTCTTCAGCGCATGAATCAAAGTAACCAAAATGCGATTACCTGATGCGCCAATCGGATGACCTAAAGCAGTGGCACCACCATTAACATTTACTTTTTCATGTGGAATATTCAATTCATCCATAGCGGCCATAGTCACCACTGCAAAAGCTTCATTAATTTCAAATAAATCAACATCTTCCACCGACCAATTAATCTTTTCCATAAGCTGTTGCATAGCGTTTACAGGAGCAGTGGTAAACCATTCTGGTTCATGGGCAAATTGGTGATGACCCACAATTCTTGCCAATGGTTTAAGGTTGTTTTTTTGGACATAATCAGCCGATGCCAACAATGTCATTGATGCTCCATCTGAGATTTTCGAAGCGTTGGCGGCCGTCACTGTACCACTTTCGCTTCTAAATGCCGGACGCAAATGTGGAATTTTACTGATGTCACACTTAGGAGGCTCTTCATCTTGAGCAACCATGACCGTGTCTTTTCGGCTTTTTACTTCAACCGGCACAATTTCTTGATCAAAAGCCCCAGTTTCGATGGCATTCATTGCGCGCCTGACTGATTCTGCTGAAAACTCATCTTGAGCTTCTCTGCTGTAGCTGTATTTATCAGCACAGGTTTCAGCAAAGATACCCATCATGTTGCCATCATACGGATTTTGCAATCCATCAAAAAACATATGATCCAACATTTGAGCATGCCCCATTCGATAACCACCGCGTGCTTTCGGTAACAAATAAGGAGCCATGGTCATAGATTCAATGCCACCAGCAATAACCAAAGAGGCCGAACCTGATTTTATGGTATCGTGAGCCATCATCACTGTTTTCATACCTGAACCACACACCTTATTAACGGTAGTGCAACGAACAGACAAAGGTAAACCTGCATGCAAAACCGCTTGTCTTGCCGGAGCTTGACCCAAGCCAGCTGGCAAAACACAACCTATCAAGGCTTCTTCAATATCATTGGGATTGATACTGACTTCATCCATTGTGGCCTTGATAACCGCAGCACCCAATTGTGTAGAAGGAGTATTGGCAAATTGTCCCTGAAATGAACCTATTGCCGTTCTTTTGGCTGCAACAATATATACACTATTCTCTGCTGAGTTTGTCATATTCAATTATTCTCTCGTTATACTTTGGTTTCGCGATACAGTTCACGACCAATCAACATCAATCTAATTTCATTGGTTCCGGCCCCGATGTCATAGAGCTTGGCATCACGTAACAGCCGACCGGTGGGGTATTCGTTAATATAACCATTACCACCTAAAATTTGAATTGCTTCCAATGTCAGTTTAACTGCTGCTGAGGAGGCAAAATACAAACAGGCGGCTGGATCCAAACGTGATTCAATGCCCTGATCATAATCGCTCGCAATGCCATAGGCAAAGTATTTTGATGCTTGTAATTCAGCATACATCTTTCCCATTTTTGCCTGCATCAAACCAAATTGTCCCAAGTCCTTTCCGAATTGTTTGCGTTCTGCTGTATAAGGCACAGCCACATCCATCGCTGCTTGCATAATACCAATTGGACCACCCGATAACACCAGGCGTTCGGTATTTAAACCTGCCATCAAGATTTTTACTCCTTGGTTGACTTGGCCTAATACTTGCGATTGATGTATTCGGCAACTCTCAAACACCAGTTCACAGGTATTTGAACCACGCATACCTAATTTATCCAGTTTTTGAGCTGTAGAAAACCCTGGCATGCCTTTTTCAATTAAAAATGCGGTCATACACTTTGAGCCAGCTGACTGATCAGCGGTTCGCATATAAACAATTAATACATCGGCATCCGGCCCATTGGTAATCCACATTTTATTGCCATTGGCAATCCAATAGTCACCGTCTTTGACTGCAGTGCAGCTCATTGAACCGACAACATCCGAACCAGCACCAGGCTCACTCATGGCCAATGCACCAACATACTCACCACTACATAATTTAGGCAGGTATTTTTGTCGCTGATCTTCTGTTGCATGCTTGTATAAATTATTCACACAAAGATTGGAATGAGCTCCATATGATAAGCCCACAGATGCAGAACCTCTGGAAATTTCTTCCATGGCTATCAAATGTGCCAAATAACCTAATTCTGAGCCACCATATTCACCTGGGACTGTCATGCCTAACAGTCCCAGTTCGCCCATTTTTTTCCATAAGTCAGCAGGAAACAAATTATCTTCATCAATTTGTTCTGCTCTTAGTGTGATTTCTTCCGCTGTGAATTTTCGAACAGTATCCCTTAACAGTTCTAACTCTTCAGAAACGGCTACATCAAAGTTCATCAGGCGTTACCGTTTTTCGATCTTCCTGAAAACTTAACGTTTTTCTGACACATGAATGGCAATTTTACTTTACCCATCTTCTGAATACGCTCTTCACCCATACGGTCAGCTGCTTTCCAGGTAGCGATACCATCTCTATCAGCAATATCAAAAATACGCTTGATGTTATAATAGATGTTACGAGTCATACGCAAGGCGCGTTCGCGATTATAACCTTCCAACTCGATAGACACGTTCATCAAACCACCAGCATTCACTGCATAATCGGGTGCATAAACCATACCACGCTGCTCTAATTCATCGCCATGTCTGGTTTCTGCTAATTGGTTGTTGGCACTACCACAAACAATATCAAACTTGAATTTATCAATCGTATCATCGTTAACAGTCGCACCCAGCGCACAAGGTGAATAAACTTGAGCATCCACTTCGTAAATGTCATCCAAGCTCACTGCCTCGCAACCATAATGTTCAACACAATGCTTGATGGCTTCATCATTGATGTCAGTAACAAAAATCTTTGCACCGTCTTTGTGTAACAATTTAACCAACTCCATACCAACATGACCAACACCTTGGACGGCATAACTGTAGTTACCAACGTTTTGGTTACCAAATTTCTTTTCTAAACTAGCTTTAATGCCCTGATAGGTTCCATATGCAGTAAATGGTGAAGGATCACCTGAACCACCATGAACCTGGTGCACCCCAACAACATTTTCAGTTTCCTGGAATACATATTCCATATCATTGACATCAATACCTACATCTTCAGCAGTGATGTAACGACCACCTAAAGAATCAATAAAACGTCCAAAGGCTCTGAACAACTCTTCTGATTTATCAGTTTTTGGATCGCCAATAATGATTGACTTACCACCACCTAAATTCAAACCAGAAACAGCCGCTTTATAAGTCATACCGCGAGACAAACGCAAAACATCATTCAAGGCGTCTTGCTCTGTCTTGTAAGGCCACATACGTAATCCACCCAAAGCAGGGCCTAATACCGTGTTATGTATAGCGATAATGGCTTTTAATCCCACGTCTTTGTTATGACAAAAAACAACTTCTTCATGTTCTGTCTTATCGATGGTCTCAAAAATATTCATGTTTATTCCTCACTGAAACAACCGGATTTGGTTATTTTATAGGTTAAATTGAAAGATTCATTTGGTTTGAATCAAAGTGTCCCCCTCAAATTTGAATGGCAACAATCCACTGTGCTTGACATTTGAAGGTATTAAGATGTGTTATGCCATCAACTAATCTATTGTAAGCACATCACTATTTTCTTACAGTACATTTCCACCTGAAAAAGGACTGTTTATAGTGGCACAAACCTAGATTCATTGAAAAATCGGCCTGTGCCAGGCGCGCGCAATTGTACTACAAAATTACTTTTTCAGCAATCAGACAATGCGCTTATACCGATTTGGGATATGAACCTAATATCTTTAAATTTGAAGTAAATCTTTGCATATCAGCAATTGCTTTTGATAAATTTTCATCTTCAACATGACCTTCCACATCAATGAAAAAAACATAATCCCATTTAGCTCGTTTCGAAGGTCTTGACTCTATCCTTTTCATACTAACACCATAGTCATTAAGAGGTTTAAGAATATGAAATAACACTCCAGGTTCATCTTTACCCGCCACCATTAAAGAAGATTTATCATCGCCACTTTTCGCCAAAACCTGCTTACCAATTACTAAGAATCTGGTTGCATTATCAGCCTGATCTTCGATATCTGCATGTAAAATTTTCAATCCATACATGGCAGCTGCGGATTCACCCGCAATAGCAGCAGCATGTTCATTAAAAGAAGCTTTTCTTGCCGCTTCAGCATTGCTACTTACAGCAACTGTATCTATATGAGGTGCATATTGACGCAACCAACTTCTACATTGCGCCAAGGATTGCCGATGTGAAAAAATAACGTTGATGTTATTTAAACTTTCTTGCTTTGACATCAAGTTATGGTGAATCGGCAAATCAATTTCTCCACAAATTTTTAAGGGTGAATTGATAAACATATCCAAAGTATTATTTACCGCTCCTTCCGTCGAGTTTTCAATTGGAACCACACCAAAATCAGCAACACCCGCCTCAACCTCCGCAAATACACGATCAATAGTAGATTCAGGCATGGCCTTAACTGAATGCCCAAAATATTT
>JAGRJR010000117.1:3887-7554 GCA_020442635.1 Lysobacterales bacterium | reverse complement strand
TATGTTTTATTTTAAAAACAACTGATATCATTTATTCACAGTATATCGCATTCTTTGTAGGCTTATTAGACATTTTAATAAACACCGAGTTATCTATTTTTGGAGTCAGTTAAAAATAGGGGGATTACCGGTGCACTTTCTGCATTGTTGCATTTAACGGAGCACCAAGTCTTAATAAAAGAAATTGAATCCCAAAAAATTATCAAGTTAGAAATATCCAAGGAAGAATTCAATGGTTTAAAAGTTAATCATATGTATTCCGAAGAGTGGAAAAAGGGTGCTTTAAATTTGATATATAAAAATCAATGATTTAAACCAACAAATCAAAGAGACAGGGGAGTAAGAAGATGATCATGAATAAAGTAAAACAAAAAATATCTTTGAGCCTAACATTAATCTTTACGGTTGTCTTCACTATGGCAGCTGGCTGGCCGTCCAATGAAATTAAGACCGCTCAGAATCAGTTGCATCAATCAGCCAAAACAACGGCGAATCAACCGATTAAGGAAGATGAAAGGAATTTTGTTAATCGCCTTGAGAAAATTGCGGATCAAACCAGGTTTATCCGCAAGGGTGAAAATGGCCAATGGCGAATCAGTCAGTGGACAAATTGGCGTGAAATTGCTGATAACATCATTAACCTTGACATTGATTTAACAGATTTTGAAGAACATATCGTTGAGAGTTTTTCGGAAGATGAAGCACAGTTATCAAGTTTTCAACAAGCGGCCAATCGACAAGCAGAATCATTGATCCTGTCAAGACTTGATCAATTCGAAAACCTGATGGCTGACCTTAAATCTGCCGCTGCCGGTAACAAAGAAAGTGAAGTGAAAGTTGCCTTGATAGCCTTGGCTGAATTTTTCGTTGATAAAAATACCACCAAACAGTTTATACCGATAAAAACTCCCAACCCAGAACACCGTGATGCTACACAAACGGTGCGCGAAGCCTTCAGTGATGTGTCTGAGTTGAACGGGTGGCTGGCTGCAATTAAACCTTTGGCATTGCCTGGGCTTACACTTAATCCCACACCAGAAGATTTGGCTGAATCAATTGAGATACAGTTGACACCTGCAATTATCTCTAAAGCCCAGGAACTGGAAAACAGCCCGGTAAATATCTACAATTGGGTCAAGTCCAACACCACCTATCTGCCCACTTTTGGCTCGATTCAAAACAGTGATCAGGTATTGAAAAATAAGCAAGGTAACGCTTTTGATACTTCGGCTTTATTGATTGCTTTATTACGAGCAGCCCAGGTGCCAGCAAGGTATCGCTATGGAAAAATTCAAGTAGACAAAGAAAAACTGATTAACTGGCTACAGGTTGACACAGTCGAAAATGCTGTTAATTTGTTGTCACAAGGCGGCATACCGTTAACTGTTTTGATGTCAGCCGGTCAAATTCAAGCCGTTCAAATGGAACATGTTTGGGTAGAGGCTTGGGTGGATTATTTTCCATCAAGGGGACAAATCAATCGAGAAGGTGATTCATGGGTGGCACTGGATGCCAGCTATAAACAGCATCACTTTATTCCAGCCATTGACCTCTCGCCCTATGGAGATTTTGATGAGCAACGATTAATTGATGACTTAAATGCCAGTGCCACGCAAGGACCGTTTGGTTCAATCACACGAGTTGATGTGGAGTTGTTCAGAGATCAGATGAATGCCTATATTGATCAGGTGCAACCCGCCTTTGCAGCAGACCATCCCGATGCCACTTTTGCTGAAATGATTAATCGCTATGAAATCATTGCCAGCGATCTGCCAGTACTGCCATCCAGTATGGAAAATCAGGTTATTATCTCCGCAGCAAGCTACAGTGCCATCCCAGAAGGATTAATGCATCATTTGAACCTGAAAATGTATGCATCGGCCCGTGATATCAGCTATGAATCGCCACAAATCACCCATAACATCCCATTACCTGAATTAGGCTTAAACACATTAAGTATCAATTACCAGCCAGCAACGGCCAGCGATCAGCAAGTCATTGATCAACACTTGGCCAACAATGACCAGTCACTACGTCCTTACCTGATTAACGTTAAGCCACAAATCCAGATAAACGGTGTAACACAAGTCGAGGCCGGAGCCAAATCCATGGGGGAAATAGAATACTGGACTGCAGGCATCACCGATCCATTGAACCTGAACTCATCCCCAGGAGAACCTTATCAATGGACTTCCGGTTCACAGGTGGTGTTGACTGTGGATGGAGCAGGTATTTCGCCTGATGCCTTGACAGCACACAACCAAGCTCAAGCCAATTTTGGTGGTGGGCACGTCAGGAATGCCCTGCATCAGGCGGGACTCAATTATTTTGTTGGTCATGATCTCTTTGATTATCTGTATGCACAAAAAGTGGGTGGTCGAGCAGTCCGAATGCCATCGGTAGGTGCTTTCTATGCACCATTAACCGTGCGGTATATGTTTGGTGTGCCTCGCACTGGCTATATGAGTTCATACCAAACTGATATCAAGCGAATCACCACATCAGTCGTCGCACCTGATCAGGAAATGATTAAAGCTTTCGCTCTACAAAGCGGGTCAACTGGATCAGCATTAGAAGGCATGGTTTGGGAAATGTTGTTTAATAAACAGCCAGGAAGCAGCACGGTATCTTCAGTTGCTATCATTCATCAGGCCAACCAAAAAGGCATTCCCATTCACACCATCACTCAAGCAAACTTGAATGATGTGATGCCGTTACTGGAACTTAGTGCTGATGCCGAGCAGGAAATATTCAATGCAGTCAGTGCCGGTTATGAGGTGACCACGCCAGAACAGGAAATCAGTCTGGGTATCAGTTATGAAGGCGCTGGTTATATCATCCGTAATCCTTATACAGGTGCAGCCCTTTATCGCCTCGAAGGAGGCACCAATGGAGCAGCTTTGGTTGGCTGTATCGTCAGGGTGATTTTTATGACTGTTGTATTTGATAAACTGTTAGATCAGGCCTGGAAATTGCTGGCTAAAACTGCTGCATTGGTTTTTGGAGCAGCAGCCATATTTGGCCCTGCGGGTATGCTTTTAGGCACTGTAGTCGCCTTTGCCTCGAATCTCTATTTTATGATTGCTTTTGCACAAGCCGTTTTGCAGTTTATGGACATGCTTAATACCATGGACCTTGCTGAGTTAATACAACAGTTTGACTTGGGAACAGCTATTGCAGCAGCTTGTTCGAGAATAACCCCCTGTATGCTTGGTGGCTTCGGCGGTGGTGGAGGCAAATGTAAGAATGGTTTGTGTGGTGTAGATATAGGTAAAGGGAATCCAACAGCAGTTATTCATGGGATCAAGTACCAGTATTTCACTGATTATGAGTCATCAGCCACTTTTGGCCTTGATTTCACTCGTCTGTATTTATCAGCGACCCGCTTCAATTCCAATACCGGCGTCAAATGGCGACATACCTATGACCGCAAGATAATCATAGGAGAAAGTAATAATCATACCTGGCCAGATGCCGTGCTGTTACTGCGCGCTGATGGTTCGTGGTATCAGTTTGATCGTCAGCAAGACAATTCATTCACACCTCGAAGTGACATCAGTATCAGGGCTCGGGCTTTGGGCGCGACATCAAGTGCACCCACAGGCTTTGAAATCATCAATGATCATGATGAAATCGAAACCTATAACAGCGATGGCCTGTTGGTTTC
>JAGRJR010000117.1:0-3787 GCA_020442635.1 Lysobacterales bacterium | reverse complement strand
CATTACGAAGACCGCAACTTCCCTGATTTACTCACCGGTATCACCAATGAACATGGTGTGAGGTATGCCACTTTTGAATACAACATTGACCAAAAAGTGACTGATAGTTACTGGATTGGTGATTTGAACCATTATCAATTTGAATATGGTGAAAATAGCACCACGGTGACCGATCCGCTTGGTAAGGCCAGAACCTATCATTATCAGTTCATCAATGAACAAAGCCGTCTAACGGCCGTTGATGAAAGTTGTGGCAGTTGTGGCGGCGGTAGTAACAGCCAGCAAATCTGGAACGCCGATGGCAGTCTGTATCAGGAAATTGATTTCAATGGTAACATCACCGAACACCATTACAATGACCGTGGCCTTGAAACCGAGTTAATCGAAGCCAAAGGCACCCCTTTGCAACGCCGAACCACCACCAGCTGGCATG
The DNA here is from genome assembly GCA_020442635.1 of Lysobacterales bacterium. GTDB lineage: Bacteria > Pseudomonadota > Gammaproteobacteria > Xanthomonadales > Marinicellaceae > Marinicella. The sequence goes on along the minus strand of JAGRJR010000117.1, from coordinate 3,354 downwards.
CACAATTTGATACCCCGATACAAATCACAGAGCCAGCTGCCTCAACAGGCCAAAAAATCACCACCTTCACCCATTACCCGAATGGCGAGGTGCATACCAGAACAGTTACGGCTGATGGTGAATCAAGGGTATGGACTTACACCTACAATACAGTAGGCCAAATGCTGACCGAAGATGGCCCAAGAACCGATGTGAACGATGTGACCACCTGGACCTATGATGCACAAGGTAATAAACGTACCCAAACCAATGCCCTTGGACACTTGATTCAATGGGATGACTACAACGCCCACGGCCAAGCACAAAGGATGACTAATGAAAATGGCATTGTTACCACCTATGTCTTTGATGAGTTGACCAGATTAACCACCAGCACTACTGATGGCGAAGTAACAACTTATGAATATACCGATTCAGGTCAATTGGAAAAACTGATCCTACCAGATGGTTCCTTTCTGCTGTACGGTTATGACTCAGCTGATCGTCTTGAAAGCATCACCGATAACCTGGGCAACCTGCTTAAATACACCCTGGATAATGCAGGGAACAGAACCTTAGAAGAAACCTTTGACGAAACCAGTACGCTGGTACAAAAGATCACCAACATCTATAATGAACTGGGTAGACTGGAACAAAGCATGGGTGCTGATAATCAAATCACCGCATGGACCTATGATGATCAGGGCAATGAAAAAACCCACACCGATCCCTTGTTACAAGTAACAGTGAGTGATTACGATGCACTTAATCGCCTGAAACAAATCACCGACCCTAACCTGAACACCATCGACTACACATATGATGTCCAGGATAACCTAAGCACCGTCACCGACCCAAGAGGTTTGGTAACCACCTATGGTTACAACGGCTTTGATGAACAGATCAAGCTCACCAGCCCGGATACTGGCATCACCGATTACGACTATGACGAGGCCGGAAACCTCACCACCAAAACCGATGCCAGAGGCCAAAGCGCTACCTACATCTATGACGCCCTAAATCGCGTTAAAACCATCACCTATTCGGATGAAGTGATTGACTTCACATACGATCAGGGCACCAACGGCATCGGCAGACTGAGCCAAGTCACCGACCACTCAGGAGCAACGGCTTATACCTATGATACCGAAGGCCGAGTCGATACCAAAACCCAAACCACCAACGGCCAAAACCTGATCAGCGACTATGACTACAACGCCCTTGGGCAACTTTCCAAACTCACCACCCCATCAGGCACGCAAATCAGTTACAGCTACCGAGCTGATGGCAGAGTGGTCAGTATTTCAGTTAATGGTGTGGAAGTGGTTCGTGATATTGAGTACTTTACATTCGGAGAGCCTTTATCCTGGAACTACGGCAGTAACTTTGTTTATGAGCGAACTTATGACTCAGATGGCAGGGTAGAGAACTACACCCAAGGTAATGATGTGCAATCGCTTACTTATGACCTGGCAAGCCGAATTGAAAACCTGACAGACAATAACAACGCATGGGCTTTCACTTATGACAAACTTGATCGTTTAGAAACAGCCAATAAGCCAGGCACAAGTTTGGAGTGGGATTATGATGCCACGGGTAATCGTCTGTTTGAAAAGCTTAATGGCACTCAGACTGACTATATAACAGACCCGAACAGCAACAGACTCAGTCAGCTTGGAACGGCAACTCGCCTCTATGATGATGCTGGAAACCTACAGGATGATGGCAGTATTACCAGCACCTATTCAGGCAGAAACCGCCTGATCAGCACCCAAGGCGCATTGGCACCAACCACTTACAGATACAATGCCTTCGGAGAAAGGGTTTATAAACAAGGTCAAAGTACAAGTTTATTTACCTACGATGAAGAAGGACACCTATTGGGCGAATATGATGCCAATGGAAACCTGATGACTGAGGTTGTCTGGTTAGATGATACGCCCATAGCTACAATCAAACCCAATACTGAAGCTCATGATGGTTTAGTGGCAGGAAATGTCAAAGTATTCTTTATCCACCCAGACCATCTGGATACCCCAAGAACCATAGTAGATGCCAATAACCAAACCATCTGGCAGTGGCATTCTGACCCATTCGGTACAGCATTGGCAGACTCAAACCCCGACGGCGATTCAAATGATTTTGCATTTAATCATCGATTCCCCGGACAATACTTCGACACAGAAACCCAAACACATTATAATTATTTTAGGGACTATGAACCATTGACCGGAAGGTATGTTCAGAGTGATCCGATTGGGTTGGATGATGGGGTTAATACTTATTCCTATGTTGAAAATAACTCGCTTAGTTATTTCGATCGAAGCGGATTGGCAAAATCAAAAAGGCCAAATTTCAGAAGAAGCACTGATAAAAAATTAGAAGAAAAATATAAGAACAGATGTGGAGGATGTGGTGTCAAAGGAACGAAACAAGATACAAAAAATCCATATAGAAAAAATGCTGGTGGGTTACAAAGACATCATATTAAGGAATGGGCAAGTGATATAAGAGACCCTATAGATCTTCTATGCTTACCGGAATCTGTTAAGAATAAAATGAAAAGAGATCAATTTAATGATGTGGAAATACTAATTTTATTATGTGAAGATTGTCACTTAAAAGAGCATGGGAAGAAAAAGAAAACGTAATGGAAAATAATATTCGAGATTTGAAATATTGGTTTACACCTGAAGGGGGTGACGAATATGAATTGATCCTCAATAAGTATTATGAAAAGCTAAAAACTAAAACAACTCAGGTTGAAGTAATACATAAGTCAGGTTTTGAAATTTGGAAAATGAAAAATTATCCAGATGAAGGTTTGTATACTTTTTTAACAAAAGGATTAAGCTCATATATCCTAGGTAATTTAGAAAGTGGTTATATCAGACGTGAGCAGGCAATAACTGTAGATTCAAAGTATAGAGACCTAAAAATAGATGTTATCTTAGACTTTATCTCTCAAGAGCAACTGGAAAATAGAGAACCTTTTGAAACGGATGAAATAATAAGCTTGAAAGGTAATGAAACTATAACCCCAATTATCAATGAGACCAATCTTGATTTTTTATTTTTTGCAGGGGCGGTGTGGCTTGACGATGAACAACAGGGCTTCTTTGGGCCTATTAACACAAATATTTCTGAAGTATTACTTATTACTGATACGGAAAGAGAAATTATTAATCTATCTATTGATAGCTTTATTGCGAAATGTCAAGACGGTATCATTGACATCTTAGATTTAGAAAGAAGTTAATGATGTCCTGTCCGCCCGTCCACAATGGTTTAAATGTACATAATTGCAACATTTTCAATAAAATCACCTGAAATTTTCAACAATCTCAGGTGATTTTTTTCTTTAAAGTTTCGCTT
>JAGRJR010000116.1 GCA_020442635.1 Lysobacterales bacterium | reverse complement strand
GCGTTAAATCCGGTTTTTGAATTCTATTCAGTTTGGCAAGAATTGACACACCCCCTCGCTCCCCTCTCGAGAGGGGAAGTTTAAAATAACAATTTTGAAACAAAATTAATAAGTGAGTTTCTATCAATCTGTGAAGTTGATGAAAGCCAGTAGATATAGCCTCCCCTCTTGAGAGGGGCGGGGGTGTGTTTTTATTTCTCACTTAAATGGAACCTACTAATCAACGCTGTAATTACGCTGTATTTCGGCTAAAATTCTCTGATGCAAAAAATCCTTATTATCTTTAATCCTCATGCAGGCAGTGGTCGGGCGCAAAAGTATTTGCCTTTGATCAAGGATTATTTGCAGCAGCAGAATATTGATTTTGATGTATTGGCAACAGAACGTTCTGGTCATGCTCAAAGTTTGGTTCAAAGTGCCGATTTAGCCAACTACCAGGCTGTCATAGCTGCTGGTGGTGATGGCACCTTATTTGAAATCATCAATGGTTTAATGTCACACCAAGCAGACAAGCGAATACCCTTTGGTGTGATTCCAGTCGGTACTGGCAATGCGTTTTCCAGAGAGCTGGGCTTGATGCCCACCGATTGGCAAAAAGGCATAGATATCATTGCCAAAAAACATATTAAGACCATTGATATTGGCCAAGCCAAAACCGACACACAATCGTTTTATTTTCTTAACATCATAGGTATGGGCTTTGTGGTCAATGCGGGTCGCACCACTTTGAAAATCAAAAAATTAGGCAAATCCGCTTATACTTTTGCCACTTTGTGGGAAACCGCTAAACTCAAAAAACACCCCATCCAATTGACCATGACTTTGGCAGATGGCACTACCAACGATATCGATGATGATTTGGTGTTTGTTGAAGTGGCCAACAGTCGCTACACCGGCACATCGTTCCTGATTGCGCCAGATGCCAGAATTGATGATGGCTTATTGGATGTGATTATTTTGAAAAAGATTTCCCGACCCAAGATATTGACTTTGTTCCCCACCATCTATTCAGGCAAACACGTTAACTACAAAGAAGTAGAAACCCATAAAGTCAAAAGCATCACCATTAAAACACCCCAACCCATGCCGCTCATGCCCGATGGTGAATTTATTGGTGAAACACCAGTGACCATTGCTTGTCTTCCCAGTGCTTTAAAATTATTCTTTTAAATTCTTGTCAACCCCTGACTGATCACTGCGTTGTACCTACCAATAACAACAGGAGTACAACATGAGAACGATATTTTTATTTACTTTAATCAGCGGTTTTATTTTTACCACCGGCTGCCATGCCCACAAACCTGACAAAGTGGTGGTGGTTAAAAAAGGTCACCACAATAAAGTGGTGCTGATTGATAACGACCACAAACGCAAAGACTATCGCATTGTACATGTCAGACCTGGAAAAAATGCGGTTTGCAAAAAGCACAAAAAGCATTGACATTGTATTTGATTTAAAATTCTCTACACCAAGTTCTGACCTGACAGTTGAGGCTCTTCTCTCACCTCATGACCTCAACTGTTTAGGCTTTACCAAGATTCGGTTTAAAAATTACTTTCAAGAATGGGGTTTCCTTGTGTTGATTGACCTGCCACCCATTCCCCTATTGGGGTGATGGATGAACCTGAAGCGTATTTTTTGGCTGTGATCCACCAAATATACCAAGTGCCATCTGCATCTTTTATTGGAGTGGCAAACTTAAATTCTTGCCATTTATATGTCCAGGTAGTTTCAGTACCAGACATTTTCAAATCACGACCGACCACTTCAACCTTATCAATATCAATTTCACTGCTTTTACTTTCTCTTTCTATGATGTCCTTGGTGGTCAACACAATGGGGCCATACGCACCAAACTGATAGCGAGGCCGTTCTAATATTTCTTCAGCGAATTCAATCATGTCATCATCATCATTGACGGCTTCGGGTAACCGCGATGAATTTAATGCCAATTGGCCATTGGCTTGGTACTGTTGTTCTGCCTGATTGATTACTTTTAATGCTTCCGTCGCGAAGCTGTGATCTTGTTGTAATGCTTGCTCTAAATAAATTGAAGACTGTGCCAATGCTTTGCTTTCACTAAACAATTGTTTGGCTTGGCTGACTTGATCAACTTTAAGAAATACCCACTTGTTTTCACCCTCAGGATTTTCTTGCCATCTGTTTTTTACTTGCTCAATTTTTTGTTTCAGTTGATTGGTGATGTTGCCAGACATGGTAAGGTAATTACTTTGTACCGCTTGTTGCATCTTTTTAGCGTGATTCTGCATGCGCCTGACATCATCAGCATCAAAAGGAGAACCATTTTGCGGTGTACCTGGGTTTATGGGTAAATAGGCCAAAGGTACAATGGCATTCAGTTCTTTTAAATTATGTTCCCCCACAGTTCTGGCAGCACTGGCTTGTTTCACCCAGTTGCTAACCGCAACAGCATCAAATGGCGGCTCCATAATTTGAGGAACGGGGTATTGATCGAAATTTTGTTGCAACTGTGTCAACCTGGCCTGAACGTCACCTAGTTCTTTAAGTTGTTGTTTGGCACGTTCAAATTCAGCTTTCAATGCTGTCTGTAAGGACATGTATTCAGCACGCGCTGTTTGAACCAATGGATCATCCAATTGTGGATAACGGTTCAGCGCCTCGGTAAATTGTTGAAAGCGTTTTTGTTTGGCTTTGACGTTTTCGGCACTCTGAAACTCTGAAGGACCGGTGTTTTTAATCGATTGTTTGACATTGACGATGTCTCTGGCTAATTTTTTTACTTGTACTATTTGCCCCGATACCAAGGGAGCGACTTCACTGTGCGAACTTGAAATAACACTCAATAAAAGTAATGTGGCAATAACCGTTTTTTTCATGACAATTTCCTCTCTATCTTTCAACCACAACATGCAGTAGATAGGGATATTGTTCCAAATTAAAGAAATTTATAACTGAAAATTATCTGAAAAAATCTTGAAATTTTTGCAAACGCAAGCCGGATTAACCACTTAGATTAGTGGCAGCTCAAATCGACTTTCAAAATCATCTAGTATTTGATGCATCTCATCTTTTCTCTGAGTTTGTGCAAAACTGGCATCAATGGCATTGTAAGTCATCCGCAGTAACTGATCATCAGTGATGCCGCAATGCTGCTGAACCGCTTCCATATTTTCTTGTAGGTAGGCACCAAAATGAGCTGGATCATCTGAGTTGATGGTCACATTCAAACCCAAATCCAGCATGCGTCCAATCACATGCTGATCCATATGGTCAAACACATGCAGGGCGGTGTTTGAACAAGGACAAACGGTTAGGGGTATTTGGCTTTGCTGTAAGTAATTGACCAAATTGGCGTCTTCAAGAGCCCGGATGCCATGATCTATGCGATCAACCTGAATGTCTTTAATGGCTGACCAGATGTACTCGGCCGAGCCTTCTTCTCCAGCATGTGCCACTATTGGTAATCCCGATGCCCGCACTTCTGCAAAAACGTCTTTAAACATACTGGCAGGGAATCCAACTTCCACCGCAGCCAAACCAATGGCCAAAAAGCGCTCGTGATGTTGTTTAAAAATTTGCCAATCTTCCCAAGCCTTTTCCACGCCTTCATGTCTGATAAAACAAGGAATCATTCCACCGGTGATTCCATCTTGTACTGACGATTCCTTAAATGCAGTCTCTATTCCCTCAAACACCATTTCTGGTGGCAATCCTCGTTCCACATAGGTTCTGATGTCACAAAAAACTTCGGTGTGTAAAATATTCTGTTGCCGACACTTTACTAAATATTCTCGAGTTAACAAATAAAAATCTTCTGCCGATTGTATGACTTCTGTGCCTTGTAAGTAAATATTGACGAACTCCGTTAAATTGCTAAATTGATAGGCTTGCTCGACTTCTTCGAGGCTTTGATATGGTATTTTTATCTTGTTTTTTTCTGCTAAATACATAAGCGTTGCGGGCATCATTGAACCTTCAATGTGCATATGCAATTCAACTTTGGGCATGTTTTTAATAAAGGTTGACATGTTGAGCATCGGCAAAAACGAGTTATCTTAACACTTTCTGCCTTTTTTCGACTGGCACAATTGTGGTTGACAACGTAAAATAGCGGATTGATTCAATTTATAACAGTTTATGAACACAGATTATCTGGACTTTGAACAACCTCTTGCCGAATTAGAAGCAAAAATCAATGAGTTGCATAATGTCAGTGATGACAATTCCATGAACATTGATGAAGAAATTCAAAGGCTCAAAAGTAAACTGAAAAACAAAACCGAACAAATCTTTTCCAATTTGTCCGACTGGCAAATTTCGCAATTAGCGCGCCACCCCAAAAGACCATATACCTTAGATTATATCAACCTGATGTTTACTGATTTTCAAGAACTTCATGGTGACCGAGCTTTTGCTGATGATCGCGCCATTGTTGGTGGACCTGCGAAGTTTAATGGCCAATCAGTGATGGTTATTGGCCATCAAAAAGGTCGTAATACCAAATCTAAGATCGCCAGAAACTTCGGCATGCCACGACCCGAAGGCTACCGCAAAGCTTTACGTCTGATGCGTATGGCAGAGCAATTTAACATGCCAATTTTGACATTTATCGATACCCCTGGCGCTTACCCTGGTATTGGTGCAGAGGAACGGGGTCAGGCAGAAGCGATTGCAAAAAACCTCGAAGTGATGTCAGGGCTTAAAGTACCTATTATTTGTACTGTTATAGGCGAAGGTGGTTCAGGTGGCGCTTTGGCTATTGGCGTTGGCGATTCCATTTTGATGCTTGAATATAGCACCTACTCGGTTATTTCGCCAGAAGGTTGTGCTTCTATTTTATGGCGCAGTGCCGAAAAAGCTCAGGACGCAGCGGAGGCACTGAGCATTACCTCAAGTAAATTGAAATCACTTGGGTTGATTGACAAAGTGATTAAAGAACCTTTGGGTAGTGCCTATCGAAATCCTGAGTTTGTTGCTGAACAATTACAAAACACCATTACTCATGAATTGAATCGATTACAACAATTGTCTGAAGCTCAATTGTTACAATCAAGGTATCAAAAATTAATGTCTTATGGTGCCTTCAGCGAATAGACCATCGCTGCTTGATCTCAGTCAACTGCCAAAAGTCAACCGGTTTTATATTGCTTACAGTGGCGGCATTGATTCCACAGCATTGTTACATGCTTTGATTCAACATCCTGACATTGATAATAAACAGCTAACTGCCATCCATATCAATCACAACATCCATCCTGATTCTGCTGGATGGTCCAAGCATTGCCAAAGCTTTTGTTATCAACATCAAATAACTTTTATCAGCAAAAGTGTTCAACCCATTGACCACAGTGAAAATGCCTGCCGCAATGAACGCTTAAAAGTGTTTCAAAATGAACTCGGAGAAAAGGATTGCCTATTGACCGGTCATCAACTGAATGACCAGGTAGAAACAGTACTATTCAGAATGATTCGTGGCACAGGGATTCATGGATTAACCGGCATGTCGAAGTTATCAAAACACAAACACTATCAAGTTTTTCGTCCATTATTATCTGTCACCAGAAATGAAATTGAATCCTATATAGACACACATGGACTGAGCTACGTTGTAGATTCCAGCAATCAACAAAACCAATATTCACGTAATTTTTTACGTAATCAGGTTTTACCTCTCATCGAAGAACATTATCCACATGTATTTCAAAATGTACTACTAACCAGCGCCAACTTGAAAAAATCTGAACAATTATTGAGTCAACTAATCAGCAACCATAACCCTTTAGATATCAAAGACATTGATAATGCCGGAATGTTAGCGTCCATATTGTATCATTGGCTTGAGAAATTTAAAGTGCCTGCAGCCAATCATCATGCCCTCGAACAATTTGCAACAGACTGTCTTTCAGCCAGTCACGATAAATTACCTGAATTAGCTATGCAAAACTGGCAGCTTAAGTGTTGGCAAAACCAAGTGTATCTCTTACATTCATTACCACACAAAACACCCAGCAAAATTTCAACAATGTTAACAGCTAATAATATTTACAATTTACCTTACGGACTGGGTTCATTACACATTAAAAGTGACAACCATTTAAGTCTGCCGGTAACAATAATGTTTCAGAGGCCACAGGAAAGAATTAAATTGCCTCGACAGAAGCACAGACAAAAACTTAAAAATATTTTTCAGTCCATGAAGATTCCGCCTTGGGAGCGCGCACATATGCCTTATTTGTTTATTGATGGTCATTTAATGGCGGTTGGATCAGAAATTAAGTCCGAAGATTTTATTCTGTTGTTAGAAGCACATAAAGCCGAATATCAATGGCTATCACCCCAACATCTTTTGTAAAATACCGACATGAGTCAAACTAAATCATTTGAAAATAACTTGGAAAAGCTGTCTGCCATCATTGAAAAAATGGAACAGCAAGATGTGGGACTTGAAGAATCACTAAAACTCTACGAGCAAGGTATTCAATTGACCCGTAAATGCCAAAAAATCATTGATGAGGCAGAACAAAAAATTGCTCAATTGATGGAAGATAAAGATTGAAAGTTTTTGAACCATTACAGCATAGAATCAACCAATTTTTAGCGCAACAATTAGAATCTGGTTATCCCAATGCTTCACGCCTGAAAAAGTCCATGGCTTATTCTTTGTTGTCTGGAGGTAAAAGGGTAAGACCTTTATTGGTTTATGCAACCGCTGAATGTGCTGAAATCAACTTAAATTCAGCCGATTTTATAGCTGCTGCCCTAGAAATGATTCATGCGTATTCATTGATTCATGATGATTTACCGGCCATGGATAATGACGAACTCAGAAGAGGAAAAGCAACTAATCACATTGCCTTTGATGAAGCCACAGCCATTCTGGCAGGTGATGCTTTACAATCACTGGCTTTTGAAACCCTTTGTCATATACCAGAAAATCCAACCTTAACCATCAAAGCCGTACAGTTACTTGCTCAGGCCAGTGGTTTGGGAGGTATGGCTGGAGGGCAAAGCCTTGACCTGATTTCAGAAAACAAAGCCGCAGATATCAACCAATTACAGAACATACATGCTGCCAAAACTGGAGCCATACTGAAAGCATGTGTTACTTTGCCATTGACTTTCTCTCGTAAGTTAGGCAAAAAAAATCATAAAATACTTCATGATTTTGCTGACCATTTAGGCATTGCTTTCCAAATTGTAGATGACATTCTTGATGTCACTCAGGACACTGAGACTTTAGGTAAACCTGCCCATTCTGACACCAAAAACAACAAGTCGACATATCCTGGCCTCTTGGGTTTAGATGGTGCCAAAGCCAAAGCGGCTCACCACATTGATCAGGCCTATGGATTGATGGATCAAATCAAAGAAAATACCAATCAACTCAGGCGTGTCACTGATCTTATCATCAGACGTAATCATTAATCCTAAGAATAAAAAAATCACTACACAAACAGAGACGTCTGCGCTCATAAGCCATGTAGCGTAACCACGTGAGGCCGAAGGGCCGTAACGTTTCATCAAGCACAGCAACAACTCATTAGCATTTGTTTCAAGCAAAAAAAAGCCCCAGTCAGAGACTGAGGCTTTTCTGGTATAAGATTCTGG
>JAGRJR010000115.1 GCA_020442635.1 Lysobacterales bacterium | reverse complement strand
GCAGTTGAGGTGTTGGCTTGACTAAAGATGCATTGAATGGGGTAAATCTGTATAATTCACCTTTTTCTTGAAAGGTCGTGTCATGATCAGTGCAAACATTCCTCAAACACCTGCTGTAAAAAATGAACCCATAAACGAATACCGTCCTGGTTCGGCTGAAACTTTGGCATTGCAACATGCCATGGATAGCATGTCTTCAGAGCAAGTTGATATTCCTTGTTATATTGGTGGTGAGGAAGTCAGAACTGGTTTGGTTGAAAATGTGGTTATGCCCCATAATCATCAGCATGTGTTGGGTCAATTTCATAATGGCGGTGAAAAAGAGCTGAATGCTGCTGCTGATGCGGCCATAAAAGCACAACATAATTGGGCTTCCTTACCTTGGCAAACCCGTGCTGCGGTATTTTTAAAAGCCGCTGATTTGCTGGCTGGTCCATACAGAAACATCATCAATGCGGCTACCATGCATGGCCAATCTAAAAATTGCTTTCAGGCAGAAATTGACTCAGCTTGTGAGTTAATCGACTTTTTGCGATTCAATGCCTATTATTACGAGCAAATCATGACACAACAGCCCATTTCATCGCCAGGCGTTTGGAATCAGGTGGATTGGCGACCCTTGGAGGGTTTTGTGATGGCCATTACACCCTTCAATTTTACGGCCATAGCCGGAAATTTGCCTGCCACTCCTGCGATGTTGGGTAATACTGTGGTGTGGAAACCTTCAGGAACTCAAATGTTATCAGCCCATGTGATTATGCGGGTCTTTAAAGAAGCGGGCCTGCCTGATGGTGTGATTAATATGGTGGCTGCTGATGGTCCAGTTGCTGGTGCAGCCTTGTTACCAAGACCTGAATTGGCTGGTGTACATTTCACTGGATCAACACCGACCTTCCAACATATATTTGCCGAAGTGGGTGGTAACATTGGACGTTATCATTCCTACCCGCGTTTGGTGGGTGAAACCGGTGGCAAAGACTTTGTTTTTGCCCATGAATCAGCCAATCCAGTAGCTGTAGCGACTGCTTTGTCTCGTGGTGCTTTTGAGTACCAGGGCCAAAAGTGTTCGGCTGCTTCAAGAGCCTATATCCCGTCATCGTTATGGGGTGGTGTAAAAGCGCAGTTATTGGATGATATTAACTCATTTAAAATGGGCTCAACCCGTGATTTCAGCAACTTTATTAACGCTGTGATTGATGAGCGTTCGTTTGACAAGATTAAGTCATATATAGACTTTGCCGCCAATGCCGCCGATGCCGAAATCATTGCTGGTGGTGACTGTGATAAGTCTGAGGGCTTTTTTATCGAACCCACAGTGATTGTGACCACCAATCCACAATTCAAAACCATGCGCGAAGAAATTTTTGGTCCGGTACTGACCCTCTATGTTTATGATGAAAAAGATTTTGAAGCGACTTTAGACTTATGTGACAAAGGTTCTATATATGCATTAACGGGTGCTATCTTTGCGCAAGATCGTTACATGATTACCCACATGTCCAATCGTTTACGCAATGCCGCTGGTAATTTCTATATCAATGACAAACCCACGGGTGCGGTGGTTGGGCAACAGCCTTTTGGTGGTGGCAGAGCTTCGGGCACCAATGACAAAGCGGGAAGTGCGTTGAACCTGTATCGCTGGTTGTCTCCCAGAACCATTAAGGAAACCTTTGTGCCACCCACAGATTATCGTTATCCGTTTTTAGGATAAAATAGCAATTCCCGGGATCAAGAAATGATGATCCCGGGCGTTCACACCTCAATGATAAAAGGGAGTTTATAATGCATATTCGTATTAGCTTGTTAGTTTTAGGACTATTAGTGTCTTTGGTTTCATTATCACAAGAGCCAATAAAGCCAGAGCCAGAAATAAAATCGCAAAGTATGTTATGGAAAATCAGTGGTAATGGATTAACCAAGCCTTCATATCTTTTTGGAACCTGGCATTTACTGTGCAGAAATGAAATCATTTTCAAAAATAAAGTTAAACTTGCCATCAGTCAAACTGAGCAGCTTATGATGCAAAATTTCATTACCTATTTAAGTGATGAAGATTATTTTGAACGCATCGAAAGCAATGAGGAAATTCAGCAGGGGCTTCCCATTTATAAGATTGATGACAGAAAGAAGCGCAAAAAACTATTGAAGCTGATTAATGAGCATCTGGACCTGAAAGTCGATCTTGTCAAACGAACCAAGTATGACGTCAAAAGGATGACACCCTTTGAGGTTTACTTTGCATCTTTGCATTCCTTTATTGAGGGTTGTGATCGCCTGGGTTCATTTGATTCTTTGTTATACAATCATTATGCAAAACAATCAGCTCCAATTGGATCTTTGAATGAGCGTAAATCATTTCTAATTTCTTTGCAAAATGCCAATTTCATCAATGTTGATAGTTTGACTTTTTACTTGGAAAATATTGAGAGCCAAAAAGCCATGGCTATGGAAATGAAACGGCACTATTATGTTGATGAAGATTTACCTAACCTTATCAAGCAATATGAAATATTTATAAGCAATGAGTTTACGAATCCTGAACTCGTAAATAAATATTTATTAAGTCAAGATGTGTCGACCTGGGTGGATGCGATGCAAATGTGGATTGGTTTAAAACCCACATTTATATCTGTCAATGCCACATACCTATTAGGTGATAAAGGCGTGATTCAAACATTACGTTCCAGAGGGTTTACTGTGGAACCCATCTATTGAGGTAACTGAATTAATCTGACTCAGGTAATACCCAATCAGGTCGTGCGAAATGGCAGGTATAACCCTCAGGTAGTCTTTCCAGATAATCCTGGTGTTCGGGCTCAGCTTCCCAAAAATCGCCGAGAGGCGAAAGCTGAGTCACCACTTTTCCTGGCCATAAACCCGATGCGTCGACGTCTTTGATGGTCTTTTCAGCCATGGCTTTTTGTTCATCAGAAGTGTAAAAAATCTCAGAACGATATGATGAGCCTAAGTCATTGCCTTGTCGGTCAACGGTAGTTGGGTCGTGGATTTGGAAAAAATAGGCCAAAATACTTCGAAAAGAAATGACCTCATTGTCAAAAATAATTTCAATGGCTTCTGCATGTCCTTCATGATTTTTGTAAGTGGCATTTTGCACATGACCACCGGTATACCCCACGCGGGTATCCAGTACCCCGTCCATCTTTCTGATTAAGTCTTGCATGCCCCAAAAGCAGCCGCCAGCTAAAATGGCTTTTTCTTTGCTCATAACTGAGTTATCCAAAATAAAGAAGCAATTATAAGGTTGCCGGATTGAAATTAAAGTGAAAATTATTGTTGAAGTTGATAAAAATCAGGATGGAGTTTTTAAGGGATGACTATTTACTGATTTTAAAGGTTGTGACAATCGGCAAATGATCACTGGCCACTTTGGCAACTTTCATTTTGGTGGTGCTGACATCTAAGCATTTCATGGCCCCACGATAGTAAATACGATCCAGACCACCCCTCGGAGCAAAAGATGGATAGGTTCTCATAGCGATTTCATTGCCTCTGATTGAAGTACGATCTGTGGCACACTCAAAATCCTTACCAATAATAAACAGGGCACGCAACATGGAACGCCAATCATTGAAATCTCCGCCAATGATACAGGGTTGTTTAATATCTAGGTCTCTGAACTCTTTGGATTTGAATAATATGCCAGCTTGTTTTTGTCGTTCCTTAGCCGATAACCCCAGATGCAAGTTAAACACCTCCAAAAATTGAAAGTCTGTTTTTGATTCGCTGATTTGGATGGTGGTGTGCTGGCAGCCACGTTTTTTCTTGTCACCCACAGTTAAATCAATGTTTCTTTTCCTGACAATAGGTAGGCGACTTAAAGTGGCATTACCATAATGACCTTTTTTTAAAACCACGTTATGGCTCAAGGCATAATGTGGATATTCACAGGCTTCAGCCAATTCTTTGGCCAGGTTCAACTCATTGGAACGTGGCACACCTTCATCAACTTCTTGTAACAGTACAATGTCGCCGTCCAGCGCATTGAGTATTTCGACAATGCGTTCAGGTGCAAACTTGCGGTCGATGCCAATCGCACGATGAATGTTGTAGGTAACGACTTTTATTTTTCTCAATGTTGAAGTTCGATTAAATCCAGATTATTGTAACCCGATTTTGACATGAGTCATGACAAAAACGCGTGAAGCTTAATTCCAGTGTATGATTCATTTAACATTATGTTTTAGTTAGTTGTCCCTGAAAAAGTCTATCCTGTCGTTATTTATTCAACGAGTCCATGCGCTTCACCCCTTCGGGGCTTGCGTGAAAAAGTATTACAAATTTTTTTTCCAGGATCGGTAAAAAGACACTTCATCACAAAAGTATGATTTTGTTGATGTTTTTTTACCTTATCTGAGCCAATATCCAATATTCTGGTCGAAAAAAGTAAAGCGTAGAAGTCATTTTTTATATTTAACAATAAGTTATATATTGTTCAGGTTCGACTAGTTAGACATAACCCCCGATGATTGGTTATAGATTTGATTGTTGCTTTAATGATTTAATGTCACCAATTATTTCAAACGAACCACCAAAACATCACAACCACAACCATGGATCACTCCACTGGAAGTCGAGCCCAGTAACAAGCCAAGACCATGACGACCATGAGAACCAATCACAATGGCTTCAATATCATGTTCTTCAGCATAATTTTTGATTTCACTGGCAGTGCTGCCTGATAAAATACTGAAAGCATCAGTTGCCAATTGATGTTTTTTTATCAAGTCCCGCAGGTGGTTTTCGGCAGAGTGTTTGACCTGAGATTCAATCTGACTGGTGTCAATAACCACAGGCGCGTATGGGGCGGTTGGCAAAGCGCACATGATTTCCATCACATGAACCAGTGTGATGTTGTTTTTGTCATCTGTAATGGCAACGGCCTTTTGAATCAAATCATCGGACTCAACACAGGGATCAATGGCAACAATGGTATTTTTATAAAGTGACATGATAAGCCTCCAATGAATGTCCTTTTATTCTATCAAATTTACAACGAATTGTTGTTGACCAAAATCAAGGACAGTCTGTTTGAAGTGAGTAACCTTTTTACCTATAAAGTCTAATCGCATGACTTTGGGCACTGATTTATGTGAAGTTATCTGCTTAGAATGTTTGTTTTGAAAATAATCAGGCAATGTCGATGTATCAATTAACCAGAAAATATTTAGCCAGCACCATAAGCTGCTTGCTGTTATTACTCACCATTAGCGTACATGCTGAACAAGACCAGAGAAACACGGTCAGAACTTTACAAAGAAATGTGGCCATGACTTTGGCGGAACAAGGGTTTGAAGCGTACAGAGAATTATTCCATCCTGATTATGAAAACTGGGCCAATGGTGGTCGATTGCTGAAAAGAAAGGAATTTTTGGATGCGGTGAAAACCTGGTTTGAAGCGGGTAACCGCGCCATCTCCACCACCATGCAATCGGTTTCAACAGAAATATTCGGTGACATCGCGCTGTCTCGCTATACACTGCGGGAAGACTTTAACAACGACGAAAGTTTTGTGGGTTATTTCACCAGTGTCTCCAAAAAAGAAAAAGGCCAATGGAAATTATTCCGCACCTCCTTTACCGTGTTGTACCGAGGTGCGACCGATGCCTTACCCAAAGAATTTGAGATTCAAGAATACAAAGGATTTTAAAAAAGTAATTGAACACAGGTATTGTTTATCTCGTTTCCACCCTCAGGCGAGGGAACGCATAGCTTTACCAAGCAGTAAAACATTAAACCCAAATAGTCAACCACACTTGAATAACCGCAGTGCTCTAGGAATTCGACATAACCACGTTTAACAGGAATCTGGTGAATGTAATCTATCTTTTGTAGCAAAATGTCTTCAGTTAAGATCAATTGTGTACGAGAACATGCTTTTAATATATTGCAAATAAAATTTGTATGAATAACGATAAATAATGTATATTTAAATAACTGTGTATTTAAGGGGGGTATATGACATCAATAAAAGATTTTTTTTCTAAGTGGTTTTTTTTAGCAATAATTTTGATTCTTTTAGGACTTTTGATCCATCAAACTGATCATCAAAATAAGACAGTTGATTTCATTGTAGAGATTTCTGCAATGTTCCTTGAAAGCATTGGAATTGCTATTTTGGTTGCGAATATTTTTTCCTTTACTATTGGGACGAATCAATTTTTATCATATGTGCGAGAACGCTTAATAGACGTTGTTATTTCTAAAGACTTTATTACTAGATTGAGTCCTAGAGAGCAGAAAGATTTAATAGAAATGACACTTAAGCCTCCCCGTGAGTTATCAGATGTATATTCAGGGATTAACTACTATTTCCTGAACTATATTGAAAATTCAATGAAACTTTTTGACTCTTGTTATCGTGGTCAATATGTTGTAAATGGGATCGCATCCGTAGATGTGAATTCTGGAAAATTAAAAGTTGACATGGAAATTGATTATGTGATTTATAGAGTAGCAGAAAAGTTCGATCCATTGATTATTTTCTTTGAAGCAAAAGATTCAGAGCATATTGAAACAATTCTTAAATCGCCAGATGGAGAGAAAATGAAAATAGATTCTGAAAGTTTGGTAGAACTCAAAGAAATTAAAGATCCCAGTATGGAACAAGGTTTTGAATGTACTGTTCCTGAAAATTTCAACAAGTTTAGACAAATGAGTGTTACTAGAAAGATTGTTGAATATGGTAATGATCATTGGCAGGTGAGTTCATTGAAAATTATCAAGCCAGTTGATCGTTTGTTACTCAATATTCAGTGCGAAGAAGATCTAGTGGTCAGACGGTGTGATACATATGGGGTTCAAGAGGAGTTTGAGATTCAAATATCAGAAAATAATAAAAGAATTCGGGTTTCATACGATGGGTGGTTAAGCCCAGGGTTTGGAATAAACATATTATTAGCAAGAGATGGGTGGCACGAATCTACTGATAAACAGATTGAATAGTATTCTTGTGTTTTGTAGTAATTGCCTTTTAGTAGAGAATAATATGTATTTTTTCTTTCACTTTCATGCTCCGGCGTGGGAGGGGAGATTATCACTTAACCACTTTCCAAAATAACAACAGGGTGATGCCTCCGGCTATCATGGCAGAGTTGCTGGTCCATTCAAGTAAGGAGCTGGGCTCGTCCATTACATGTAAAAAAGCTGTGGCAATTGAGCCGCCCATGGCAAGGATGCTGTGGCGGTTTTTCTGCAGCTCTTTGTTAATTTGCTGTTCTTCATGCAATTGTGCCAATTTCAAGTGACGTGGTAATGGTTTGACTTGTTGGCTCAATAGCTGGTGTAGCATACCAGGAGATTCAGTCAGGTGTTCAATCCATTTGGGTAGATTGGTTTTGAGTTTATCGATGGACTGTTGCGGGCCATAGTGGTCGCGCATGATGTCGCGCAGGATTGGCTCAGAGATTTGCCAAATATCGAGTTGCGGATAAAGCTGTCTGCCCAGACCTTCAATATTGAGCAGGGTTTTTTGCAACAAAATCAATTCAGGTTGAATAATCAGCTTAAAGCGTTTGGCCATTTGGAAAGTTTTCAGCATCACTTCACCGAATGATATTTCCTCGATGGGTTTGGCCATATAAGGTTCACAAATGGTTCTGGTGGCAGCTTCCAAATCTTCCACATTGGTGTCAGCGGGTACCCAGCCAGCTTCGACGTGTAATTCGGCGATTCGACGGTAATCCTGTTTGAAAAAAGCCATAAAATTATTGGCTAAATCAACTCTGTGACCTTTGGGTAAAGAGCCACAGATACCAAAATCCAATAGGAAGGTTTGTGGATG
>JAGRJR010000114.1 GCA_020442635.1 Lysobacterales bacterium | reverse complement strand
TGCCGAATTGACATACCTCAGCCTTTCTCAACTTTTTGGTGAAGTAGCTCGGGTGCAAGCTCAACTCAGACGTGCCGAAGCTGATCTCAATGAGTTGCTACCCGATTGGCAGAACAACAAGATTGACATTGATGAGAATAATTGGGATATAAAAGCACTTCAAAAATATGACTACCTAATTGATCAACACCCATTGGTGCAAGCAACTAAAGCTCAATGGGATGTGGCAATATTATCAGCTGAAGTAGCAAAGAAAGAGAAAAAAGCAGATCCAACTGTTGGGTTAGAAGCAGGAAAGCTTGGCAGTGAAGATGTCCTATCTCTTACTTTTTCTATGCCGTTGAATATTCGCAACAATTTCAGCTCGCAATACAAAGCTGCAAATCAGCAAGCCAGTGCTGCTGAGTCTAGTTATCTGGCTGTAGTTAGAAAACAAAAGTATGCGATAGAAGCCTCAAAGTTAGCATTGAATGAATACCGCAATCGTTATAAAAAATGGCAAGCCTTAATGCAAGGCAGGGGAAAAAACAGTGAAAGTTTATTACACAAACAATGGAATGTTGGTGACATCAGCACCACGCAATATCTATTGACATTACAACAAAGAACCGAAGGCTTGTTAGCTGGTATTGGTCTGGAGCAGGAGTATAAATTTGCTCTGATTCAATTATTACTTGATACCGCACAACTTTACATACAACAACCAGTTAAAAATGAGAAATGAAAATGAACAATATACTTAAAATTGCTTTATTCAGCTTTTTAGCGATGTTAATAACAAAACCCAGTTATATACATGCAGAACAAGATGATCATAAAGACAGTGATAGCCACGATGAAGAGGCCAGCAGTGTCACAATAACCAAGGAACAACAAAGCTTAGTTAACATCAAAGTAGAATCACTTAAGCTACGAGACCTAGATTACAACATCTATGCACCTGGCGAAATTCAGGCCAATGGTTATACCAGTTATTTGGTTTCTCCTCGAGTTAATTCGGTGGTGATGAAACGTCATAAGGCACTAGGTGATCACATTCAACAAGGTGATGAATTGGTAACTTTATTTAGTGAATCAGTGGCTGAAGCTCAAGCCACACTAAAAATAGCATCTGCAGAGTGGCAAAGGGTTCAACAACTTGGGCAAAAAGTCGTTGGTGATAAGCGTTATATCACAACAAAAAACGATTATGAACTTGCGAAAGCGCGTTTGTTAGCTTTCGGTTTATCTGAAGATTTTATCTCTGACGCGACAACTTCCCTTGGTGAATATACATTAAATGCAAAAATCGAAGGTGTCATTTTATCTGATGATTTCCAACAAGGGCAACGAGTTGAAGCTGGGCATGCCTTAATGTTACTCAGTGATCAGTCAAAACTGTGGGTCGAAGCTAGAGTTCAACCATCAGTAGATTTTAATTTGCCGACAGGAACATTAGCACAAGTCAAAGTCGATGGACGACTATATCCAGCTAAAATTTTACATGAAGCCCACACTATTGATGAGGATACGCGAACACGTGTTATACGCTTGTTGATTGAAAACCCAGAGAATACTTTACACCCAGGTGAGTTCGCCGATGTCTATTTTAATTTATCTACAACACAAGCCGTTACTGCTGTTCCTGAAAATGCTTTGATGCGAACCTCTGATGGTGACTGGGCAGTATTTGTTGAAGAAGATAAAAATCAGTTTGCAGCTCGGGAAGTTGAGCTGGGTCGTGTTTTAGGTGATTTTCATGAAATATTAGGTTTGGAAATCGGTACAAAATTAGTGACTCAAGGTGTATTTTTTGTTGCCTCAGAAATTAATAAAGATTCATTTGGCGATGATGACGATTAGAGAATAACTATGCTTAAAAAAATAATAGATTGGTCGGTAAAAAACCGGCTATTAGTGGTTTTGGCCCTAATTGGTATGTTAGCATCTGCAGCTGTATTTATCCCAAAGCTAAATTTAGATGCTTTTCCTGATGTGACCAATATCCAGGTTTCAATTAATACTGAGGCACCTGGGCTGGCTTCTGAAGAAGTTGAGCAATTGATCACTTTCCCAATTGAGGCGGTGATGTACGCCTTACCTGATGTAGAGGAAGTTCGTTCTATCTCAAAAACTGGATTGTCTAGCATTGTGGTGGTCTTTAATGAAGGCACAGATATATACTTTGCCAGACAATTGGTTTTTGAGCGTTTACAATCTGCCAAAGAATTAATACCTGGTGGTGTAGGCACACCTGAAATGGGCCCCAATACCTCAGGACTTGGTCAAATTTATCAATATTACCTCAGAGCAGATGAAAATTCCGGCATGGATATCATGGAATTACGCTCTATCAATGACTGGGTAGTTAAACTTTTACTGATGCCTGTAGATGGCGTTACCGATGTCTTGTCTTTTGGCGGACAAGTAAAGCAATATCAAGTTAACCTCAATCCATCACGCTTATTATCTTATGCGTTGACTCAAGAAGAAGTCGTCGCTGCATTGGAGGATAACAACGCAAATGCAGGTGGCTGGTATATGAACCGTGGTCAAGAGCAATTGATTATTCGAGGAGTGGGTTGGTTAAGCAACGGTGAAGAAGGGCTGGCAGAATTGCGCCAAGTACCATTAAAAACAATTGATGGAACAGTAGTTACTGTTGCTGATGTTGCGACTGTCGAATTTGGTAGCGAAATTCGACAAGGTGCCATTACCTTCACTGAACGTACCGAAATTAATGGTTCGCGATATTTTGGTGAAGTTGTTTCTGGCATTATCTTAAAACGCATGGGAGCCAATACAAAGGTTACCATTGATGGCATTAAAGAGCGCATACCTTTGATTCAACAAGCCTTACCTAAAGGCGTGACATTTGAACAAATTTATGATCAATCCGATTTAATTGAAAAAGCGGTGGCAACTGTATCAAGAGCATTGGTTGAAGCTTTTATTTTTATAATCATAGTATTGGTTTTATTTTTACTCAATATCCGTTCAGTAATATTGGTGTTGATTTCAATACCGTTGTCTGTTGGCATGGCATTAACAGTGATGTCCTACTATGGGTTATCAGCAAATCTAATGTCATTAGGAGGCCTTGCAGTTGCCATTGGTATGATGGTAGATGGAGCAGTAGTAATGATGGAAAATATATTCAAGCATCTTACACATCCAGATAAAATTCACGATAAAGAACGTGCTGAAATAGCCTCAGAAGAGGATATAGAGCAATTGCCTATTATTAATAATACAAACGTTGCTTTACGTATTCAATTGGCTGCCAAGGAAGTAGCAAAACCCGTGTTTTATGCGGTAACCATCATTATGGTTGTATTTGCACCTTTGTTTTCATTAGAAGGCGTAGAAGGTAAATTATTCCAGCCCATGGCTGTGAGCATAATGATTGCCATGGCAGCTTCTTTAGTAGTTTCTTTAATTGTTGTGCCTGCATTGGCCAGTTATTTCTTTCAAAAAGGCGTCAACACTAAAACCAGTCCAATTGTAAGAGTACTGGAAAGAGCCTATCGATTTGCACTAGAAAAAGCCATGAACTTAAAAGCAGTGGTATTGACAATAGCTGTAGTTTTGTTATTTTCATCATTATTGCTGATACCTCGACTGGGCACAGAGTTTGTACCTGAATTAGAAGAAGGAACGATTAACTTACGAGTTAATTTAGCGCCTTCTGCCAGTTTAGAAACAGCATTAGACATTACTCCAAAGTTAGAATCCATGATCATGGAATTTCCAGAAGTCACCTATGCAATGAGTCGTATTGGTCGTGCAGAAATTGGAGGTGATCCAGAACCGGTGAGTAACATTGAAATTTTCATTGGGCTTAAACCTGTCAGCGAATGGCAGAGTGCTGGAAATCGAAAAGATTTACAGCAGTTAATGGAAGAAAAATTAGAATCTGTCCCAGGAATATTGTTTAACTTTTCTCAACCAATAGCGACACGAATCGATGAATTATTATCTGGAGTAAAAGCGCAGCTAGCAATGAAACTATTTGGTTCAGATCTTGATGTCTTAGCAAGCAAAGGTCAAGACATTGTTAAAGCCGTTCAATCCGTCACTGGTGCACGTGATGTCGCGATGGAGCAAATTGCAGGAGAATCACAATTAGTGGTTAAACCAAATCGCAGACTGTTATCTCGATATGGTTTGTCTGTCGGCGAGTTAATGGAAGTGGTCAGAGATGGTATTGGCGGCATAGATGCTGGTCAAATTATTAATGGCAATGAACGCTATGATATTTATGTTCGCTTGGATAAAGATTTTCGTAAAGATCAATATGCCATTGCTGATTTGCGGTTACTTTCGAGCACAGGTGCTTGGGTTCGTGTTGGTGATGTCGCCGAGATTAGTATAGATTCAGGACCACCTCAGGTACGTCGTGATGATGTGCAACGCCGGGTTGTCATCCAGGCCAATGTACAAGATCGAGACATGGGCTCTGTGGTTAAAGATATCCGTACAGCCATTGCTGAACAAGTTGATTTACCTACAGGATACACTGTCGATATTGGTGGTCAGTTTGAAAACCAACAACGTGCTCAACAACGTTTGGCAGTTGTTGTACCCTTATCGATTGGCCTGATTGCATTGTTGTTGTATTTTGCTTTTGGCTCAGTGGGTCAAGCATTACTTATTTTGACTAACTTGCCCCTGGCAATGATTGGTGGAATCTTTTCCTTGTGGATATCTGGGCAATATTTATCTGTACCTTCATCCATTGGATTTATTACTTTGTTCGGTGTGGCGGTACTTAATGGTGTCGTGATGGTTGAAGCCATTAACTTGCGACTTGAAAATACCCGTGATGCTCTACATAAAGCCATTTTCGAGGGTGCAGTTTCCAGATTAAGACCCGTTTTGATGACAGCCATTGTTGCTGCGTTGGGTTTGATCCCAATGATAATGTCTGATGGAATTGGAGCTGAAATTCAACGGCCACTGGCTACGGTAATTGTTGGTGGATTGGTAACAGCAACTTTCCTAACCTTATTCGTATTACCCGTTTTATTTACTTGGTTTTCAAAAGGAAAAATCAAACAAATACAACAACACCAGTAATTAGGAGAATGATATTGAAAAGTCATAAAGAACCAAAGTCTCATGATCATGTAGGTTATGAAGAACATAGTCATGACAATGATGGAGGGAATTATATTCCCTCCATCATTTCTTTGTCACTACTTCTTATAGGGTTAGCACTTGAACACATATTCAAACCCAGTTTGTTTTATGGCTGGCTTTTGGTCACTTGGTACATTGCAGCTTATTTACCTGTTGCCCTTCCGGTAATTAAAGAGACCATCGAGGCGCTCAAGAAAGGAGAAGTTTTTACAGAGTATTTCCTCATGAGTGTTGCAACCATCGGTGCCATGTTTATTGAGCAATATCCAGAAGGAGTCGCAGTGATGTTGTTTTATGCCATTGGCGAGTTGTTTCAAAATGCCGCAGTTAACCGAGCCAAGAATAACATCACAGCTTTACTGGATGTGAGGCCCAAAACAGCACATGTACTCACAAATGGTAATTACGAAACAGTAGATCCAGAATCAGTCAAAATCGGCGATACGATTCAAGTTAAGGTCGGTGAAAAAGTTCCGTTAGATGGAAGATTGATTTCAAAGCAAGCCAGTTTAAATGCTGCTGCAATCACTGGTGAGAGCAATCCGCATAGTTTAACTGAAGGGGAAAATGTTTTAGCAGGCTCCATCAATCTTGAGTCAGTTATTGAGGTTGAGGTTGAAAAGCTATATAACGATTCATCTGTGGCAAAAATACTTAACCTGGTTCAAAACGCAACAGCTAAAAAAGCCAAGACTGAATTACTTATCAGAAGGCTTGCCAAAATATACACCCCCATCGTGGTTTATTTGGCCATTGCAATTTGCATTCTTCCTTATTTTTTTGTTGAAACCTATCAGTTTCAGGATTGGCTATACAGGGCATTGATATTCTTAGTGATTTCCTGTCCCTGTGCATTAGTGATATCAATATAACTTGGGTACTTTTGTGGCCTAAAAAAAAAAAAAAAAAATGGCATCTTGTTTAAAGGAGCTACTTTCATGGATACCTTGATACAAGTAAACACTTTGGTCATGGACAAAACAGGAACGGTGACCAAGGGAACATTTAAGGTCAAAGAAATCAATATCTCAAATGATATGACTGAGGATGAATTCATGAGCTATGTTTTGTCACTGGAGAAGACATCAACCCACCCAATTGCCAAAGCCATCATGCAATATGAAAATTCCGCTGATATTTCTGATGCCAGTGATGTTGATGAAATAGCTGGGAAAGGTCTAAGAGGAATAGTGAAGAGCAAGAGTGTGCTAGCCGGCAATAAAAAGTTAATGGATCAATTTGAAATCAAAACACCTGATGAAATTGATTCAATAGTTGATAGCATTGTTTTGGTTGCAATTGATGGTGATTATGCTGGTTTTGTAACCATCTCGGATGAATTAAAAGATGATGCCAATCAAACCATTTTGGCAATCAGGAACTTAGGTATCAAAGAAATTGTCATGCTTTCAGGTGACAAGGATTCGATCACACAAATGGTTGCTGGAGAATTATCAATCAGCCAAGCCAGGGGTGGCTTACTTCCTGAGGATAAATTAAACCATGTAGAAAAGATAAAAGAAGATTCAACAAAAATCATCGCATTCATGGGTGATGGGATCAATGACGCTCCGGTGTTGGCAGCCAGTCACTTAGGTATCGCTATGGGGGCCAATGGCAGCGATGTGGCTATAGAAACAGCTGACATGATCATTCAGACAGACCAACCCTCAAAATTTGTCACGGGCTTTAATATCAGTAAATCCACTCAAGGAGTCATCTGGCAGAATATCATTCTGGCATTTGGTGTAAAAGTGCTTGTATTGATTTTGGGTGCAGCTGGTTTGGCAACATTGTGGCAAGCCGTTTTTGCTGATGTTGGTGTGGCATTATTGGCAATACTAAATGCAGTCAGACTACAGAAGATGAAGTGGTAATTTTCAGCACTGAAAAGCCGTCTTTGGGCGGCTTGTTATTAACATAATAGTCAATAATTTAAAAAGCTGTTGACTCTATAGTAACTATAGATACTAAAATACGAATAGTTATCATTACCAAATTAAAACTGAGTTATAAATGTCAAAAATAAACAACATAATTGATTTTCAAAAATACCATCAAAAAAGAATCTTAAATTTTAATCCAGCATTATTCTTCATTTTTTTATTACTCTGTTTTAGCAAATCAGCTTTTTCAAATACACCTTTGAACGAAATACGACAAATGATTCAGCTAGCTGAATACATTGGAGTCGATTACACCGAAGCTGTTAAAAATGGAACTGTTGCTAGTGATGAAGAATATCTGGAAATGGTTGAGTTTTCTTCATTATTGGTCGAAAAAAGTCATGAATATTCAGAAACTAGCCCAGAGTTTAAAGCCATTTTTCAATATGCCAACTCATTAAAATTAGCCATAGAACTTAAGGGTGATTATCCAGATATACAAAATCTAAGCTTAAAGATTCACTCAATTTTGCTTACATTAATGCCTGCTACATCTTTACCGATTCAGTTGTTACCTAAATCTAATGTCAAAGCCCTATACCAGGAAACCTGTTCAAATTGTCATGGGCCCAGCGGTGGAGGCAATGGACAGATGGCAAAGAACCTCACACCTGCACCAACTGATTTTACCGACAAAACTCGTGCGTTAAATAGATCAGTTCTAGGTCTATATGAATCTATCAGCAATGGAATTTCGGACACTTCCATGCCACCTTTCAAACAATTAAAAGAAGAAGAAATATGGTCCTTAGCATTTTATGTTGGAAGCCTGGCATTCAAATCGGTTGAGAAACCATCAAATTCGACCAATCTGACAGGAATTTCATTGGCTCAATTAACTTATCAGACTCCAAACCAGTTAAATTCAACTTTCCCTAAAGTTTACCATTCTACC
>JAGRJR010000113.1 GCA_020442635.1 Lysobacterales bacterium | reverse complement strand
AGGGATGACCAAAGCGTACCGAAGTACGGTCGCCGCCACCAGCAGCTAAATTCACCAAAGTACCAGGAATGGATGATGCCGTAGCAATGGCTACAGCCGCTGTGCCCATCATCGCATGATGTAACAAGCCCATCGATAAGGCTCGTACATTAAGGTCGATGTCATCAGCTGCAATGACTTTGCCACTGGAAGCGGTATAGGCCTCACTGGGTGCCACAAAAGCCACTTTGGGTGTATGCTGTCTGCCAGCCGCTTCCTCGACTGAGTTAATCAAGCCCATTTTGACCGCACCATGGGCACGAATGGTTTCAAACCGCTCAAGAATTTGTGGATCACTGTTGATGTCACCCTGTAATTCAGTGCCTTTAAAGCCTATATCAGCTGCATTAAGGAAAATGGTTGGAATACCAGCCGCAATCATGGTCGCTTTAAAAGTACCGATGCCAGGCACTTCCAGTTCATCAACCAAATTACCGGTTGGAAACATGGCTGCATCACCCACCGGATCCACAAAATCAATTTTGACTTCAGCGGCCGGAAAAGTCACACCATCCAATTCAAAATCACCGGTTTCCTGGACTTGTCCATTGGTGATGGGCACATGGGCAATGATGGTCTTTTTGATGTTGGCTTGCCAAATACGCACTTCGCAAATGCCATTATCTGGAATCTTGGAAGCTTCCACCAAACCATTGGCAACCGCAAATGAACCCACCGCAGCGGTTAAATTGCCACAATTACCACTCCAATCAACAAAGGCTTTATCAATAGCGACTTGCCCAAACAAATAATCGACATCATGCCCTGCTTCATCACTTTTCGATAAAATCACCGTCTTAGACGTACTGGAAGTCGCCCCACCCATGCCATCGGTCTGCTTACCATAAGGATCAGGACTGCCAATCACCCGTAGCAATAACTTGTCCCGGTACTCACCAGGCAACTGCGCCTTTTCAGGCAAATCAGTCAATTTAAAAAAAACGCCCTTGGACGTACCACCCCGCATATAAGTAGCAGGGATCTTTATTTGTGGTTTGTGTGTCATTTTTTCTTTTTGTCATTCCCGCGAAGGCGGGAATCTCCTGTATTTGTGTAACTAATCAATTCTTATTTATAAACAAACAATAAACTTAAGTTACTTTTACAACATTAAACTTAACTTTTCTTCTTCATGTAATATCAATTCGTCTAAATTTGGCAAATTATCTTTCTTGTTTACTCTAGGCTTATATATATCTGAAAAACATTGGACACCTTCATCACCTAAAACTTCCATGAATATTTCTGTCGATTCAAGGCCGTACCATTTGCAATTGACTCAAAAGCAAGGGTTAATTCTTCTTGGTATCGATGCAGCGCATCTATTCCCCAATTCTTCAAGGTATATTCGGCAATTTCAAACAAGTCACTTTCTGCATCACTGGTCAGCAAATAAAAGCTTTTATTTTGTTCCATCTAATACCGTTTTAAAAATTTCAGAGACCGTTTTATTGCTGAGTTTGCCTTCTTTCGCTGCAGTGACTCTTGGCTTCAGAAATGATTCCAAATGTGCCAAAGCTTCATGTTCATCAATATCTGGCAAAGCCCTTTTGAGCACATAACTTTTAATGGACTCGCCTTGCAAAGCCGCTGCCACTTTCAGTAATTGGTGTTGTTCGGGTGTAATTTCGATAGAGAGTCGCACAGTAAAATACCAGTTGAAACTGAAGATATCATACAACAAATATCACAAAACAACAAATGTTGTTTCTTGAGTTTTCGTGTCAAAGTGAGATTTAACGGTAATCCCCTCAACCCATAAACGGTTTGATAACCATAGGAATCAGAACTGTCAATCACCAGCAGCAACAGCTTATCCCTGTATTCACCAGGCACTTGCGCCCTTTCAGTTAAATCAGTCAGTTTAAGAAAAAACACCCTTGGACGTACCACCCCGCATATAAGTAGCGGGGATTTTTATTTGTGGTTTGTGTGTCATTTTCATTTAATTTGATTGTTTATTGGTAAAGTTGGTAGCCCCAACTCAATTAAAAACTCATTGTGTTTATTTGTCCACTTAGTAATATCTTTTTCGATACCGACCAATTGCTTGTTAACTTCTTTAAGATCGACTTTAGGTTCTGGTTTAGCCGTACTGACATATCTGGAAATGTTGAGGTTATAGCCATTTTTATCAATTTCTTCCATCGATACTTTTCTTGAATAACGCTCGGCTTCTCCACGGTATTTATAAGTTTCGATGATGTTTTTGATGTGTTCTTTATCCAATGAATTTTGACGTTTACCTTTCTCAAAATGCTCACTGGCATTGATGAATAACACATCTTCTTGTTTTTTACATTTTTTCAGGACCAATATACAAACGGGAATCCCAGTGGAATAAAACAAATTAGCCGGTAAACCAATCACAGCGTCAATGTGGTTGTCCTTCAACAACTTGGTTCTAATACGTTCCTCGGCACCACCCCGGAACAAGACACCATGTGGCAAAATAATGGCCATGGTGCCGGCATTGCTGAGAAAATGAAAGCCATGCAACAAAAAGGCAAAATCTGCTGCCGATTTCGGAGCCAGGCCATAGCTTTTGAAACGAAAGTCCTCACCCATGGCCTCATTGGGCGTCCAACGTAAACTGAAGGGCGGATTGGCCACAATGGCATCAAATTCAACTTTCTTAGCCGGGTTCATTTCATTCAATATATCCCATTGATTCTTCAACGTATCACCATGGAATATTTCAAACTCAGTGTCTTTCATGCCATGCAGCAGCATGTTCATTCTGGCGAGGTTATAAGTGGTGACGTTGTTTTCCTGACCATAAATTTTACCTACCGTTCCTCCGTTGTCATGAATCCTCTTTCTGACATTCAATAGCAAAGAACCTGAACCGCAAGCAAAATCCAAAACGTTTTCGAGCTTGTCTTTCTTGCCGGTGCTGGGATCCTGACAATCTAAGGTGACGATTTCAGATAAAATGGTCGAAATTTGTTGCGGAGTATAGAATTCACCGGCTTTTTTACCCGAACCGGCGGCAAATTGTCCAATCAGGTATTCATAAGCATCTCCCAGTGTATCAGAGTCGCTCGAAAAGTCTGCAATCCCTTCAGCAATTTTTTGAATGATGGTACAAAGCTTTTTGTTTCTGTCTTTAGGGGTTTTACCGAGTTTTTCTGAATTCAGATTGATTTCTGAAAACAAGCCATGAAAGGTATTCTCAAAAGATTCATTTTCGATATAACGAAAACCTGCCTCTAATACTTCTAACAAATCATCTGCATGTGTTCTTGCCAGTTCAGTGATGTTGCTCCATAAATATTGAGGTTCAATCACATAATGCACCTTCCTTTTCATTTGCTTTTCGAACGCCGAAATATCCCCTGCGTTAAGCTCGTACCATTTTTGTAATGGTGGCGGCACGAATCCATCAACTCTTTTTTCATCAGGCATACTTTCAGGGTAATCAGTACCCAATTCCTTTTTTGCCGATGCTTCGTAGTTGTGCGACAGGTAGCGCAAAAACAAAAACGACAGCATATAATCACGAAATGCATCCGCATTCATCGCGCCACGCAGTTGATTAGCGATATCCCAGAGCGTTCTACCCAATTGTTCTTGTTCGGTTTTTGTCATGATTTTTGACTCATTGGTCTTTCAGTTGTTTGATGACTTCATCAATGTCACCGGGCACTTTGGCTTCTTTGGCCAAACGGTTTTGATGAAAGTTTTGGTATTTTTCTTCGGCCAATTGGTCGGCCACTTTTTTACTGATTTTACCGGCATTTTGTAAAATGTCCTGACCATTGAACTGTAAGAAAGCATCCAGCTTTTCACGCCAATCTTTCATAAACATTTGGCGGTGATTATTGGCTTGCAGTTCGGCATAATCAAGGTACATGGTGACAATGCGGTTCAGCACATCCAATTCCTCTTTATCCAAATAGTTCTTGGAAACAATCACATCATGTTTTCTCACTTTGGATCCTCTCCAGTTCGTCAGCCCCATGTTGTCCTTACTGGCATCACTTCTATCTGCAATCACTTCTGCCGCTGTGCTTCCAGTTGCTGCAAATATCAATTTGTTCTGAACGATTTTAAAGAACTCCTGGGTTTCTTTGGCTTGCGGCTCATAGTCTACGGCCAGGGCATAAATATCAGTAATTTTGCGGTAAAAGCGTTTTTCACTGGATCGAATGTCCCTGATTTGTTCCAGCAGTTCATCAAAATAATCTTTACCAAAAGGATTGTCTGGTTCTTTCAGTTTGTCATTGTTCAGTACAAAACCCTTGATGATCAGTTCTTTTAACTGCTGAGTTGCCCATATCCTGAAATGTGTACCTCGAATGGAATTGACCCGATAACCCACCGATATGATCATATCCAAATTAAAATACATCACCTCTTTGGTCTGGGTTTTCCCAGTCATGGCACCATGTACAGTGGTTGTTGCAAATTTTGCAACAACCACTTCTTCTTGTAGCTCTCCTGTCTCAAAAATATTCTTGATATGCCTGGAAACACCACTTTTATCAATACCAAACAACTCAGCCATCTGATTGATCGTTAACCAAATGGTTTCATCCTTCAACAACACATCGACCTTCACATCTCCATCGGCATTTCGATAGAGAAGGAAGTTATTGTTAGTTGAGAAGTCTTTTTTCCTTATCTTGGTTTACCCTGCACTGATCTCTTCCTGTGAGAAGATCTCTGGAAGTTGAAACTGATGTTCGTGTAAAAATGCTTTAAATATTCTTTTGAATAAATCTTTATTATCCTGATTCATTTCAACTGGTTGGTAAATTGAATATTTACTATGACTCAATAGATTCAGTGCTCTGGAATAAAGCACTTCGTCATCTACCCCATAAATACAATGAGAAAACTCATCAAAACCAAAAAAAGTAGATGTCTTCTCAAGAATACCTCTCAACATATTGAAATGGTAAGTTTTGATTTTATCATTTTCCGAAGCTGCTTTTAACTCAGCAAGTAATGCCACATGATGAAAAAAAGGGGTATCATCTGTAGTTTGCAAAAGATAACCAGTACCTTTATTTTTATGCAAGAAGTGACTTTTATGGCCCTCTTTTTTGAGTTCATTAAACATTACGTTATAAAACAGGGCATGATGTGACGAAATAATGGATTTAAGCTTGCCTTTTGCTTGCTTCAATAATTTGGCTAAATCACTGGCAATTCCTATGGCATTGTTATCATCTAAAGATGAAACTGGATCATCAATATATAAATATTCAACCCAATTATAAGGTCCTGTTTTTTCTTCATCTTCAATAGTTAATTGAACTATTGCCAAAAACACACACCAGATGAAAATATTTTCTTCTCCTCTGGATATCTTAATGTCAGATTGGTCACCTTTATGGAATGAAATGATCCACTTATCATAATCAATCTTAAAATCAAAATCGGCATAACGCTCTAAGAAAGCGAATATCTTCTCTTCCAATGCCAATTCCTTAAATCCATCGAAAAATACCGAATCTTTATTCAATGTGAGATGTCTTTCAGAATCATTTTCTAAATCATTATTCCAATGAAACAAATCTTCCGTATAGGCATTGTAATAAAGTGTATCAGTTTTTGGATTCTTTGTTCTTTTCTTGCTCTTATCCTTGAATGTCATAGACAATCTGGTTTTACCAGTTCCGTTATAGGCAAACAACAATACATAATCACGATTATTTAAATCATCTCGCAAACGAGTCGCCACTTCTTTCAAAGACCTGTATTGAAATATTTTTCTTTGATCACTCATGATTTAATTACTCAGCTGTGGAAACAGGCCTTGCATCAAGCCATTTTTATGTTGTTGTAATTGTTTAATTTTTTCTGTTTGAGCTTTAATGAATTCATCAATAGCAGATAGGCATGAAGCGATTTCTTGCTGTTCGTTTGGACATTTGGGAACTAGAAATTCATATTTAATAAGATTTTTACTGTTGATAGAGTTTATCGTTGCCCCTAAATCAGCCTTAACCTGTCTGTTATAAGTATCAGATTGAAATAATTGGTAAACAAATTCAGGTTTATCTGCTCGAAAAACAGTCATAAAAGCTCCGTGTGTGGCTAATGGAATATCCTCAGGAATAATTGCATTTTTTCCAATTAATCTTTTTGAACCATTTCTAACACAAACGAGAATGTCTTTAGGTTGGGATAAGATTGCTCCTTTTATATCTTTTCTAACATAAATACAGTCATTCAAATCAATGGCACCACTTTGTACATTTGACGACCTAAAAACCAATAAGCCTTTGTCTCTTACATCCTTCGGATTGTAAGTTAAACCATTTAATATTCTCCCTAACTCTCCCAAGCTTTTTAAAGACCACTCTCCTTCACTCCTAAACTCTGGAAAACGGTAGTTGGGGACTTTTTGTCCTTCCTGTGGAAACAGGTTTTGCAGTAGGCCTTTTTTATGGTCTTTGAGGGCTTTTAGTTTGTCGTTGTGAGCGGTGATGAGATGATCTAATGATGACAGGCAGGCTGCTATTTTTTGTTGCTCAGAGGATTTTGGAATCAATAAAAGAATATCTTCAAAAAACTCCTTAACACTGACATTTAAT
Source organism: Lysobacterales bacterium (assembly GCA_020442635.1). Classification (GTDB taxonomy): domain Bacteria; phylum Pseudomonadota; class Gammaproteobacteria; order Xanthomonadales; family Marinicellaceae; genus Marinicella. Next base: position 1,603 of record JAGRJR010000113.1, on the reverse strand, counting down.
AACCCATGAGCTCTTCCGCCTTCCTGAGCAATTTTTGCAATTTCTGAATTGAGCAATCCAGCTTCAAAATACTGCTCTAAAAATGAAGGACTATAGCCATCTTTTGCTCTAAAGCAAATATACAGAGTAGAGACAACTCCTTTATCATAATACTTTAATGGCTTAATAGCCCCCATGGGATAGCCTTTTGAGTAGCTTTTATTGTATGCAAAATCACCTTTGTGCAATAAGTAATACCCAGTTACATCCTTTGCTGCGACTTTCTTGTTAAAGTATTCCAATTGACTTACTAGGCCAAGCTGGGCTGAAATTGTCAATACATTCTGATTGTTCTCTTTATTTTTGTTAGTTAATCTAACAAAAACATCATCGAATATTTCTTGGTCCCATTCAACATCTTTTTCAAACTCGGGAAAGCGCAATTTTGGGATTAATTTATTTTGATCACTCATAAGCCGCCAACCCGGATATTTCTCGCCCTTCGGCCAGTTTTTTTAGCTGGGGTGCAAGATCATCCATTAAAGCGACTTCGGCCTGGCTGCGTTGTTTCCAGCCCAGTTCCAGTGGTTCTAAAAGGTCGGTGAGTTGTTCGCCATCGAATATCATGCGGCTGATGATGTTTTCAACAAAGGATTTCAGCTCTTTTGTTTGTAGGCCATGTTTTTTGGCAATTTGCGCCAGTTCCTTGTCGTATTTTTCGGCTTTGAAGGTTTCAAAGTTGTCTTTGAGCTGTTCAGCGGTTTGGCCTACACTCCAATCGACCTGATTGATGTAATCTGTCAGGTCGTCTTCTTCGTCCATCAGATTGGAGCTGGACTTGAGCAGGCTGATAATTTGTGACTTGCTCATCGTCTGTTTGGATGGCTTCTGCTGAGTACTTTCTGCAACCAAATTCATGATGTAGTCGTAATCAATCAGGGCAGAGGCAAACAGCACAAACTCAAAATCCAGTTGCTGGATGTCTTCGGGTGCGTTTTCTCCTTCTTTTTCCTGTATCGCTCTGAACTGCTTGGCGGTTTCCAGATAAGAAGTGCGGAAGGATTGCAGTTTTTCTTCCGGCAGGATGGCTTCAATCTCGGCTTTCTGCTGTTGATTCAAGTCGGTGTATTGATCCAGTTGGGTTTTCAGCCGCTGAACTTCCTTAAAGTTTTTAACAAAGGCAATCTTGGCTGTATCGCCACGCAGGTTATAGACTTCTTCAGGTTCGTTAACCAGGTTGTGGTCTTGCATAAAATCAGCGAGAAGCGCCACTGCCTGTTGGTATTGTTCAATAATCACGGGGGCCGGATCCACCATCCAGATTTCCTTGGCTTTGCCTCCATCTTCTCCCGAAAACAGGGTGATGGCTTCATTGACCCGGTCTTCTTGATAACGAAAGTCAAGGATGTTGCCATAGGGCTTGCTGTCGTTCAGCACCCTATTGGTACGTGAAAAGGCCTGAATCAGACCGTGGTATTTCAGGTTCTTATCGACATAAAGAACATTCAGATATTTGGAATCAAAGCCGGTCAGCAGCATGTCCACTACGATGGTCAGATCTATTTTGTTTTTGTGTGGATAGTCTTTATTACTGTACTTGTGGTTCTTGATGCGACTTTGTACA
>JAGRJR010000112.1 GCA_020442635.1 Lysobacterales bacterium | reverse complement strand
CGAAGAACAAGGGCGAGCCACATTGGCCACAAAACCCCCTGCGCACTTTTTCTGAAGATGGGTACCATTTGAGGGTTGAAGCATTGTTGATATGTAAAGCATCGCGCTTGACCTCGGTATTGGCGAATTGATGACCGCTCCATTTGCGACATTGCTGACAATGACAAACTTCTCCGGCTCCCAACTCGCCTTCAACCGTAAATTGAATGGAACCACATAGACATGAACCTGTATGCATATTGAACGCCTTTCCCGGTAACAAAAAGGTATTATAAAACAATACTTACCATGTGGTTTTTATGGAGACAATCAAAACAGCAAATACTCGCCAAACTGGCCGCGCATGCAGTGATTGGAAGCCATCGACGATGAATAAGCACCGGCATTAATCAAGGCAATGTGAGTCTGATTATCACTGACTGGAAAATCAATGTTCTCAAACCACACATCCAAGGCTTCATTGATGTTGCCGACAATGTTCAAAGTTTTTCTTTCACCAGAATCATTTAATGGTACAGGTAAAAAAGGCATGTCATAAAAGGCCGGTTCCGGCGCCACATTAAAACCGGCATTGACCCCTAAAAACATCTGGTCCTTTTTTACTTCACAAAAGGTTTTTTCCAGTAACAACACCCCGGCATCCTTAGCGATGTATTCACCAGGCTCTATGGCCAGTTTGATACCTAAGCCACCATAAAAACGATGAATAGTTTGCACCCAGGCATCCAAATCCAATGGATTGTCCTCTGCTGTGTGTGGGACGCCTAGTCCGCCACCGGTGTTTACCCACTCTAAATCAGGCAATTGTTCAATGAACCATAAACTTTGTTGTATGATTTTTTCCAACTGTGGCAATTCTGCATTCAAATAGCCACAACCGGTATGAAAGTGTAATCGAGTCACCTTTAATTGGTGTTTGTTGACCAATGACATCGCTGCTTCGAATTGTTCACGGTAAATACCGAATTTAGTGGGCTTGGCTGTTCCAGCGTATTGCAGCTTTTGATTATTGGTTCGACTGACGCCCATACCTGGATTGATTCTGATACCAATCTCCGATCCAGGCTTTAATTGTCCCCATTGATCAATACTGAACAAACTGTCACAGTTCATAATCAATCCTTGCTTGCGGGCCAATTGACTCAACTCTGTTTGGGTTAAGCTGGTGCCAGTATAGGAAATTTCATTACAATCAAAACCACAGCCTGTCGCCAATTCAACTTCAGCTGGGGAACAAACATCCACACCACACAAACCTCTGGTTTTCAACAAAGTCAGAATCGGAGCAAAGCGATTGGCTTTCATGGCATAGAAAATGGTGCTTTTATTCTTGAAACCATTATTATCCAAAGCTTTTCTTAAGCGCGTGACATTGTCAATAATGCGTTGAGCACTGTAAATAAATGCAGGCGCTTCCAACTCAGATGCAAATGCTTCCAGATTTTTACCTGCAAACCACAACGAATGATTGTCATAGTTCAGGTCCTTTCTTTGCCACCACATCCTGCTATTGTTCACCTGAAATGACAGAATTCACCGTATTGATATTCTTAGCTGGTTCTATATTTGACAATCGACCCGTGATAAATTCACGACAATTTTCAGCACCACAACTACAGAAAAAATCTTTGAACAAGCGATCCTCGGTAGAAGAATAATCCATATATAGCCAACTGTTAGCAGCTATATCTTTCAATGCATGTACTGTACGTTTTTTCACGTCAACCACAACATTCGGATCGCAGGAATGTAACAGATAACCGGTAAAATAAATGTCATACAAATGGGAGTGTTCATCAATTTGCAGTGTGTGCTGATTAATCTCCTCAATCACTTCGCCATGAATGACAGCAACCAATGCACCTTTCTTGAACGGTCTTAAACAAAAAACGCCTTTACCTTCTAAGTTATTTTTGGTTTTAACTTCGAAGTCAGACTCATGCGGGAACCAAGGATTGTCCCCATAGTTTACAGGATATAACATGCTCCATAATCCTCATAATGAAGTAGCATATAACGACCCGAATGAAGAAATTGAAAGGATAAAACGCCCCAAAAATCACCTCAAATCAAGGTCACAAAATGAGTCTTTTTTTGTGAAAAGATCACTTTGCTTTATACACCCAAAAGATTTTTTTACAAAGCAAATTTTTCAGCATAAATACAGTTTTTTTCAACTCAATTTAGTTGGTTTACTGCTTTGATAATCAACAAGATATGCTTGGTAAATAACTTCCTTAAACTCACTCAGCTTACAAAAAAACACATACGAAGTAAGCACAGTAAAATTTCTCAATCCAGTTTTTACGGTATCTACACTGTGTTATGATAGTAGAGAGGAATTTTATGACGGGGGTCATTATGAATAAATTTTTTCGTCAAATCATCACTGTTTTGGTGGTAATCATAAACCTACCAACCACAACACAAGCCAGTTTTCACCTTTGGGATATTTCAGAAATATACTCCAATGCAGATGGCACAGTTCAATACATTGAGTTAGAAACTACTTTTGCCAATCAGGGGCTGCTCAGCGGACACAGTATATCAGCAAACTCTGATGGTAACATTGTCACATATAACATCACAACAGATGTCAGTAGTGACACAGCTGATAAAAAATTGTTGTTGGCGACAGCGGCTTTAAGTGCACAACCTGGTGGAGTCACCCCAGATTATGTTTTACCTGACCAATTTTTTAATCCCAATGCCACCAGCATCAATATTGACTTTGCTGGTGTTGATACTGTTACCTTTACTGCGGGTAATCTACCAACAGAACCTTTTCTTGCTATTGACCATAATCTAAATGCGGTGCTCAATTCTCCCACTAATTTTGCAGGTGATGTTGGTGCCTTGAGTGACTTAATTTACCTCGGTGATTTTGAACAATGTGAATTAGCCTACCCTGATCTGGATGGTGATCAATATGGAGATATGAACGATTTTGGAACAGCCATGTGTACCTTACAAGTTGATTATGTATATAACAACCTGGATTGCAATGACTTTGATTTGAATATCAATCCCAATGCCAGTGATGATCCAGACGATAATAGGGTAGACAGTAACTGTGATGGCATTGATGGCGACATCGATAAAGCCATCTTTGCTTCAACAACTGGTAGCAGCCAGGGACTCGGCACCATGACAGATCCCATAGATACCCTCAATAACGCCATTACCTTGGCGATATTGAACAACAAACCTCATGTATATGCAGCTACGGGGATATTTAACGAAATGGTGGTTCTTGCTGACGGTATTTCTTTGTATGGTGGCTATGAACAATCCAATGCCTGGTATAGAAACATGACTTTGACTGGAATTTTATCTAATGGTGTTATTGCTGACCAGCGTGTCGGTGTGAACGGTGAGAACATCACTTCAGCCACCACCATAGACTTTTTCGAAATACTTACTACCAATGCTTCCATACCAGGAGCATCTAATTATGGTCTTCGATGCATTAACTGTGATGGTTTAACCATCAGCAACAATACCATTACTTCTGGTGATGCCAGTAATGGAGCCACTGGTCAACCTGGACAAACAGGTTCCAACGGCATTAATGGCAACACAGGAACCAATGGCTGCCAAGGAACTAACTGCGGATTCGGCGGAGCAGAGAGAAGCAGTCCCATTGGAGAATTCGGAGGCAGAGGTGGTGATGGAGGATATGATTCAGGCAGTGGCCAGAACGGCTCATTTGGATCTGGTGGTGCCACTGTTGGTTTTGGCGCTTCAGGAAGTAGCTGTTTTGGTGGCGGCAATAATGGTAGTCCCGGAGGTGCTGGAGCCAGTGGTTCTGATGGTTCAGCTGGCGATGATGCCACAGGTTTTACCATCATCAATGATTTTTGGGTGGGCAATACTGGGGATACAGGAACCAATGGCACCAATGGTAAAGGTGGCAGCGGCGGCGGTGGCGGTGGCGGTGGCGACAATGCAGGCGGTGTTTGTAACTCAGACAAAGGAGGTGGTGGCGGCTCAGGTGGCTCTGGTGGCGGTGGCGGCACTGGTGGTTTGGGTGGCCAAGCTGGTGGCAGCACCTTTAGTATTTTCTTGGTCAATTCAATAAACGCTATTTTACAAAACAACCAACTGGCTGTAGGACTTGCTGGAATAGGAGGCAATGGTGGCCTAGGTGGTAATGGAGGTAGTGGCAGCAGTGGAGGCCCAGGTGGTGCTGGAAATGACGACGCAGGTGCTGGTGGCGCGGGTGGTACAGGCGGTGAAGGTGGTGTGGGCGGTGATGGCGGCAAAGGTGCAGACGGCATAGCTCTGACCATTTTTATTTGGTAAAAGTAGTCAAACCGCCCTAACCTTTAACTGTTAGGGCGGTTTTATTGTTTCAGGCTCGCCTTAATTAGTCGAACCTGAAAAATGCATAACTTATTGTTAAACATAGGAAATCAATTACAGATCTTAAATTTTTTCGACCAGAAAATAGAGGCTACCCTGCATTTTTTTGGTCGACGATGTGGCACAAGGAAGTGTCACCTTGAGCCGAAAGGCTCAAGTGAGGTCAAAAAACATCAGTTAAATCGCACTTTAACGGTTTAATATTTTTTGACCGTTTCTGAAAAAGACCAGGATGGACTTTTTCAGGATTAACTAATTACCACTGTCTTCTTGATCTTCCTGCTGTTTCTTCTTGTCTTTATCAGTGGCTGATTTGAACAAACCTTCAAGTAAATCACGCTTCATTTGATCTTTCTCTGCACGTTTCTTTTCCTTTTCGGTCATTTCTTGATTTTCTGGTAACTCATCGACAGCCTCGCTGTCAGCATTTGCCTTTTTCTTGTCCTTTTTACTACCTAAGATGGCATCAAATAAATCCTCTTTGAGTTCTTCTTTTTTCTCATCAATCTTGGCCTTTTGACTTTCCAAAATTAACTTTTCAATATCAATCGACACATCAGGCTCCAAAAGATTTCCCTTTAAACTCACTGGAATGCGAAGATTCAACAGCTTCTCAAAACGTTGATCCAAAACACCTTGAGGAATATTGGTTAACATTGGCTTGATGGTGCCTTTGATGGTTTGTTGATCCAAATCAACTTCAACCTTACCGGTCAAATCAAAATAGGGCGAATTTAAACGCAACACATTGGTTTTAAGCACACCATCAACCACATCGGCTTGAATTTCCATCAAACCAAAAGCCGTTTTCAACTCCTCGTTAAGTTTCACCGTGTCTGATTTGTTCAATAAGCTCAAGCTTTGTTGCAGGATTTGATAGACATCGATACCCACAATGTCACCATCACTTAAACGGTATGACAAACTACCATTAGCTGTTTTAAGCGGTCTGGCATTGAAGGGTTCATCCACTTTGATATCGGCATTGAGTTGACCCAAACCCGTTAAATAATCGGTGCCCATCAAATCAGTCAACAATCCACCGGCTTGAAAATCTTGCATCTGATGAGTGACCTGTAATTTGCCCTGGGTGTTATCCGGTTGTAACTTCAGTTCAGTCTTGATAAATCCCTGATAAAAACCAGCTAGTAGTGGTTCTACAGTGATGTTTTTGCCCTGGGTTTTGATATTTAAATTAATGTCACTCATTTTGACACCAGCGGCTTGTAACTGGTTAAGTTTGATTTTACCGGTCATTTGTCCCAAATCCATCGAAGCCGATCCACTGACGGCAGCATCACTGACTGGTGCCTCGGTTCCTTTAGGCAAATAAAGATCCAGATTCAGTTGGTCCATAGTAAAATCAAAACTCCCCTGTAAGCGACTCAAATTACGAATATCAACTTGTCCCTTCATGGTTGAATCATCCAACTTAACATTCACTTCTTTTAATACCAAACGATTGCCAATTAATGACCATTGCATATCACCAGACAATTGATTACCCGCTTGATTATCCAAAGAAGAGCCCATCTCTGACAGTAAATCCGCCAATGAAAATGGATCCAGTTTCAATTGGCCAGACAATGCCATTTGCTGACTTAATTGTGTGCCTTTAACTGGAGTTGATAAACGCATGTTACCGTATTCCAGTTGTAACGCAGCTAGGTCGAAAACATCCAATGAGGTATCAAGAACCGCTTCACCTTGACTACTTAGCTTTAATGGCACTTGACCTGCCTGGCCTTTGAAAGACAGTTCTTTAAATATCAGCTTGGGCGCCTGAGCCAAAGTCAATGCTTGCCAACCAGCTGCAAGATCACCTGTGATTTCCATAGCTTGAACAGATAAATTTCCATCAATTGACATCTGTGTAGGCTGCCCTGCCCTAATGGCATCACTGCTGAATCTCAAGGCATTAAGCTCCAGCTGTAAATCGGCAGCGGCATCCGTATATGTTAATTGACCATCGGTCACCGCAATGCCCTTGATCTCCAATTCGGTGCTGGAAGCTTCTTGACCCTCTGCGGCTTGCGTTGCTGTGAGGGTATCCAACACCGATTGCCAATTGGTCTGACCCGATTTAGCCACTTGTAAATTGATTTTTGGTTTTTGTAATTCGATTTGCCCTACTTTGATTTCTTTTTTTAACAATGGCAATAATTTAACGCGCACCGAGACATCTTGAACTTCAGCCAGATGGTCACCTTTGAAACCGTTGGCATTGGCAATACTGACGTCATTCAAATTAATGGCAATCCAGGGAAACACTGACCATTCAATCGGTCCTTGTAAAGCGACTTCTCGGCCAATGGCTTTAGATGCTATCTCCTGGATCTGTGGTTTGTGGTCATTGGGATCAAATAATATCGGCAGCAAGATAATCGCCAATACCAACAAGACCACAAAAAAAACCAACAAACCCAATAACCATTTAATCAATTTTTTCATAAAAAGCGATAAATTCTAAAAAGGCCTATTGTAAAGATTACTTCATTAATTTCACGTGAACTGTCGTTAAAAACGAGAATTAAAGACGAAAAAAAGCTCCATTCTGGAGCCTTTAATGATGTTAAGAAAGTGAGTTCCTGTCAGGCATCAGTCATGACATCAATGGTAAACGTTTTGCCAATCACTTCATTGATACCTAAATCACCGGGTGGTTCAAAACGCCAGCCCTTGATGCTTCTTTCAGCACTTTCCACCACATATTCGGGGATATTCGAATCGGCTTTGGTCACTCGTACCACACGTCCTTTGGGATTGATCTGAATGTGCAGCTTCAATGAGTCACTGCCTTTATAGTCACTGGGGATTTGGATGGGAGACGTTTTCAATACCGACCATTTATACTGCTTAATCAGTTCTTGTTGTTGCTCATTACTTGCCTCATCATCACCAGCAAAATATTGCTCCAGAGCTTCGCGACGATTCGCCGCACTGGGTGCAGAATCTTCTGTAGCAAGCGTTGTGACAGGTTCAATTACTGGCTTAGGCACCGCAAAAGCCTTGGTATCTATTTCCATTTCGAGACCAGCATTGATGGGTTCAATCTCTGGTTTAATCTCAAACTCAGGTGTTTCTGCTGGAACCGGATTAATTGCAGGTTTACCCGGTTGCGGCGCAACTTCTCGCTCAGGTAAACCCTGAGACCAACTGGGACGTTTCTTTTCCTCTTGAGCTACCCCCAAAGAAACCACCAAAACCAAACTCAAAAACACAATTTTTTTCATATTCACGCAACACAAGAAAAAAGTAACAGCAGCTAAGTTTAGACCCCCCGTCCCCAAAGTCAACGAATAGCGTCATACGTACGATGAAGTCTACCTTTCAAACAACGAACAGCCCTGTTTAATCCATAACCAACAGAAATCATGACGATTTGATGACAAAAATTGTTAGTTGAATGTGTTTTTTGGGATTGGGTAAATACATTGCTCTTGGAGCTCACTCACAACACCTACCGTCATGCTGGACCCCGATCCGGCATCCACTTCTGTTCGGTAAAAGTAAAAACAAAATTTATCAGTCATTCCCGCGAAGGCGGGAATCTCCTCGAAGAAAAGTATAAGCGCATTTACCAAGTGACCACCCTCGTGAAAGTGGCTGGTTATTTTAATTTTGAAAACCATTAAATTGGGTTAGAAAACAATTTCAATCATTTAGGTGTGCGAACCTATTTAAGCTGACACTATTGGGGCCAGTAACGAGCCACATGGAAGTGGTGAATGCAGCACGTTGCAGGAGCACAACTGCTGCCAGTGTCTTTGTTTGCAGCGAAAACACGCGTAGCGCTCTTGGTTTTTGCGAAAAGGATTAAGGGGTGTG
>JAGRJR010000111.1 GCA_020442635.1 Lysobacterales bacterium | reverse complement strand
ACCCATTGATTTTGATGGAGGGCAGAGAGTATTTGATACAACGGTCGATATCGGACCTTTTGAGTTTCAAAGTTATCTCGGAATTGCCAAAAATGCTACGGTGAGTGGCAGTGAGGTGACTTTTGATTATTATATAGAAAATTTATCCACTTCGTCTTTATCAAACATAAGCCTGACAGATAGTCTGGATGATATATTTGGCATGGGAAATTACACCATCATCACTCCGCCTTTTCAGGTTGCTAATGGTGGCACGATCACTTTGAATCCGGGATATGATGGCAGTGCCGATACTAATATGTTTACTGCGATGAGTTCAACTTTTAACGGACTGGCGACGGCACAGTTCAGAATGACTGTTGACATCACCCATGTTGTAGATCAAGGCTTTGGTTTGGGCAATTATTTATCTCAGATTGAGATTCAAGCAGAAGATATGGGCCAAATTATCTATGATTTATCGGAACACGGAATTGACCCTGATCCAAATGGTAATAACGTTCCGACAGAAACTGGTGAAAATGACCCAACCTTATTCAGCTATGATTTTGACTTGATATTCGCTGATGGTTTTGACTGATTAGTTTAAATTAAATTCAATGCGAAATACGTGGTAACCGTTGATGTGGTGGTAGTTGAGTTCTGCATGGTTATCGTGGCAGAGCTGACGACAGATGTGTAAACCTAAGCCAGTACCGCGATTATGGGTGGTAAAGAAAGGCTCAAACAAATTACTGATTTTTCCTTCATCAAAGGCTTCGCCTTTGTTTTTAAAATCAAGTTTATGACCATGAACTGTCATTTGCAGCTCATTGTCATTGCCATGTTTTATGGCGTTTGAGGCCAGGTTCCAGATAACTTGTTCGAGGTGGTCGGGGTCAAAGTTAATCAAGGTATTTTTAGAGACAACCATTTGTATCTGATTTTCGTCCACCAACTTCTGTTCGACCATTTGTTTTTTAGCGTTGTTCAGGTATTGGAACAGTGGCAACATTTCTGGCTTAGCTGTTTTTCTGCGGGACATTTCAAGAATGTCTTCAATGATGTGATTAGCCCGCCGGGTTTGGTTGACAATGATTTCGCAGATTTGTTTGTCTTGCTCTTTTAATTCAGGTGAGTCAACAAGTAATTCTGCAGCAGTACTGATGGCTGCCAAAGGGTTGCGTATTTCGTGGGCTATTGAACTGGACATTTTCCCCAGGGAAGCCAGATTAAGCTGTTGTGCTGCCTTTTTTAAAAAAGTTGAATCTTCGATAAACAGCACCCCAAAATTTTGCTCACCAGCAACACTGGCCTTTCGAAGATAAAGGTTTTTACCGTTGTTGGCGTGGTAAACCAAACCATCTTTGTCGCTGTCAATATACTCTTGAACAGCAGGTGGGAAAAATATGATGTCATCCATATCCAACAGGTTTTTGGCTGATTGGTTGGCATGTAAAATGACATTGTCTTGTTGATAGATAATAACACCATTGGTCAGGTTCTCAATGATGATTTGATTCATGTTTTCCAGGCCACTGATGGTTTTTCTTTGGCTTCGATACATTTTTAAGGTGCTGGTATAAGAAACCGATTGTCTGATTCCCAGTAACGCAATAACAAAGTAGCCTAAGGAGTGGAGTAACTTGGTGGAGTTGGTGACCAGTTCCTGATGCTCAAATGTAATCACCGCTGGTAAAAACCAAAGCAGTAGACTAGCCGTAAAAGGGGCTAATAAAATGAACAGAGCCTTTCGATATAATATGGCTGCTGAACCAATGGCCAATATTGGCAACATGCCAAGTCCGATGGTAAAGCCGTTGGTGGCAAAAGCAAGATATATCAGAATAAACAAATCAAGATATAAAACCAGCTTACTGATTCGAATGGCATCATCTTGCTTGGCAGTGAAAGACAGGACCATAATAAGCACTGAAAAAGCCAGATAAAGTTCAGTGACTGTTTTTACCATTGGATGTTGGTCAGGGTAATTGAAAAACTCAATTACAAGTTCCTGACTATTAATCAATGCAACAAAAAAAACACTGATAAACAGCCTAAATAAATTCAGGTATTTAAGGTTCTTTTTCTCTAGATGAAAAAGCTTTTCAGTGTCATCATTGCGAATCATTGACTTGTGAATAACTCAGCACGCTGCTTTTGATTTGTTTGGTCCAATACTGTTGCCCATCTTTGCCAATCACATCTATTCGCATGCTCCGGTCGTTTTGTGGACCGGTGAAAGTCATCTTGCAGTAATTGTGTTCATTGACCAAAGTGTTTTCCACCAAACGTGGGTTGTCGAGATCACCGCTTCCCTTAGAACTGTGCGTACCGGCAGTCATTGGTGAACAGGTCAGTTCATATAACGGGTATGCATCAGGCCGCTGCATTTTTAATAATTCGGTGTGGTGTTTGTCTCCACTGAGAAACACCACACCAGTAATTTTATGTTCATCTAACCATTGGATAAAGGCATCCCTTTCATAACGGTATTTATCCCAACCTTCATAAGGATGGTGGTCATTTAACATTTGACCGCCACCGACAATGAACTTGAAAGGTGCATAAGAGCTTAAAAGACTGTTTTTCAGCCAGTCTAGTTGTTGCTTGCCATAAAAAACTTTATCCGGGCCATCCTGGGCAGTTTCATACGATTTATTATAACGATTGTCCAACATAAAATATTCGATGTCATTGTAGTGAACCCGGGTGAAAACACCTTTTTGTTCAGGTGTGCCGTAGCTTGGGTTAGCCCAAAACTTTTTGAAAATCTTGAGTGCCTGATCTTTGAAAATAAATTCAGCACCGGCATTGTTAGGGCCAAAGTCATGATCATCCCAAGTACCATAGTTGGCGAATTTGCTGAATACTTGTTGAAACATGGGTTGTTGTCGATCACGAGTAGCTCTGTGCAGTAAATTTTGTTCTGCGGCAAAATCCACTTCGCGGTAATACCAGTTATCACCCAACCACAACATTACATCAGCATCTTCTGAAGCGATTTGGTCAAAAATTTCAAAATCGCTGCCATAGGGTTCGCCGGGTCGATCATATTCGGTTTCATTAACAAAAGTACAAGAGCCTGCCAATACGGAAAATTCGGGAGGATCCGTGCGCCACAACCAAAGTTGTTGTGTCTTGAAGTTATAGTTTTTGGCTGGCTTTATTTTTTTGTTGTTGATTTTAAAAGTATAGGTGTAATCTGTATCTGGTTCTAAGCCCTTTAATTTGAAAGTGTGTACATGATTAAAATCATCATCAACCACAGCAGTTAAAACAGTTTTTTCTTTGGGTTGTTTACTTGGCCAGTAAATGATTGAGACTTCACCTTTTTCAGGAGATTGTAGCCAAATATTGGCTCCTCTCATGGCAACATGTCCCAACATGGGGCCTGCGGCCAAAGATTTGGCAAGTGGTGACTGGCTAAAAAGCAGGAAAGTTAAAAATATGAGTTTTTTTTTCATGTTATATTACGGTTTTTAACGGAATCTTCACAAAATGCTTTTACCATACGCCTTCATGTGAGAAAATACGAAGTGGATTTTTTCAGAGAGGCTTTTAAAAGCGCCATTTTTACATCAAACGTTCGTTTGAGCGCCTTTGTAAAAGCGTTAATAGAGTCATTATGTTTATTTAAATAGGTTTTTGCAATGAGAAATATGAAACAAGTTAAATGGATGGTTGCGGTTTTAATGATCGCAGTTTTGCCATGGGGTGTGACATTAGCTCAGGAAACAGCTGCCTCGATCAACGGTACGATTGTTGATTCATCAGGTAATGTGTTGTCTGGCGCCACTGTTATCGTAACCCATGAGCCGACAGGTCAAGTGAAAACTTTGACCACCAACGATGAAGGTCGTTATTCTGCGCGTGGTTTACGTGTTGGCGGTCCTTATAAAATCGAAGTCAGAAACAGTGGTTTTTCTGATGCTGAAGAAGGTAATGTGTTCATTAAATTGGGTGAAGACAGAACCATTGATGCAGTATTGGTTGCTGATGCCATTGCTTTGGACACGGTGAAAGCTGTGGGTGTTGCTGCTCAGTCAGCCACATTTAACCCTGATAATATGGGTGCTGGAACCAGTGTTACACAGGAGCAAATCACCAACTTACCTACCGTTGACCGTGACATTCAGGACTATGTTCGTTTGGATTCTCGTGTTAACTTGAGAAGTTTTGGTAATGGTATCTCTGTGTCAGGTGTGAACAACCGTTTTAACAACATCTCTATTGATGGTGTTGGTATTGGCGATCCATTTGGCTTAGAGGCCAATGGCTCTCCTGGTTTGTCACAACCTTTCTCATTGGACACCATTCAAGAGTTGAACGTGCAGTTGTCTCCGTATGACGTGACGTTGTCAAACTTCACTGGTGCTAACATCAATGCAATCACCAAGTCAGGTACCAATGAATTTACTGGTCGTGCTGCGTTCTATTATTCAGATGATGACTTACAGCGTGACGATGCTGATTTCACCAGAGAAGTGTACTCAGTGTCAGCTGGTGGTCCAATCATCAAAGACAAATTATTCTTCTTCTTGGCTTATGAAAAAGAAGAACAAACTCGTTTGAACAACACTTCAGGTGTAGACCTTGCTTTGGCGCAACAGGTAGCTGACATTGCATCTTCTGTTTACGGTGTAAATGTGGGTGGTTTGAATGCACCATCTGATTTGGTTACAGAAGAAGAGTCAATCGTAGTTAAATTGGACTGGAACATCAATGATTACCACAGGGCCTCTTTCAAATACCAAAATAATGAGGACTCTCAACCAATTTTTCCTAACTACGGCTCAAGAGAAGTTTCATTCAGTTCTCACTGGTACACCAATGTATTTGAAAATAAATCATACAACTTGAACTTATACAGTGACTGGACCTCAAACTTTTCAACTGAATTACGTATTTCCAATTCAGAGTTTGACAAAGTTCCAGATTTAAATGCCATTCTTCCTCATGTTGAAGTTGGAGTAGGAAATGGTAATTCTGTATTCTTTGGTACCGAAGAATTCAGACATGCCAATGAACTGAATGTGGTTACAGACAACATTTATTTAGAAGGTAACTACTTTATGGGCGACCACAACCTGACTTTTGGTGTGGATTGGCGTGAACAAGATATTCGTAACTTGTTTATTTCTCAAGCTCTGGGTTACTACGAGTTCGACAGCATTGAAGATTTTGCTAATGGCATTCACTCACGTTATGAGTACAATTTAGGTACCAATGAACCTCGTCCTGAAGCCAACTGGTCATGGGAAAACCTCGGTTTGTTTATCCAAGACAACTGGACGGTTAACGATCGTTTGACTTTGCAATATGGTTTGCGTTGGGATAAACCAGATGCAGGCAGCAAACCTCGTTTCAACCAGGCGTTCTTTGATGCTTATGGTTTTGCCAATAACAGCACAGTTAATGAAGGCACACTGCAACCTCGTTTAGGTTTCAACTATGACATGTCAGATGATCGCTACATGCAGTTGCGTGGTGGTGTGGGTGTATTCACTGGCGGCACACCTAATGTTTGGTTGTCTAACTCTTTCACCAACACGGGTGGAGATTTAACATTCTACAGTTCAAATGGTGTTGAAAATGACGGTGTAATTGTTAGTCTTGATCCTAACAACCAACCTATTTTGTCTGGTTCTTCACGTCAAAATGTTGATGTTTTGGATCCAAACTTTAAAATACCAACTGTGTTGAAATCTAACTTGGCGGTTGATGCTGAATTACCTTGGTTTGGTTTGATCGGTTCTTTGGAATTGGAATACATCCAAGCACAAGATGCCATCGATTACCAACATTTGAATTTGGGCGATCCAACAGGTACATTGCCAGATGGTCGTTTAACTTATTGGGCCAATAACGACACTTTATCAGGAAGCAGAGCCAATGCTGATTCAGCTTTTAATGATGTGATCTACTTAACCAATACTTCTAAAGGTGACACCAAACGTGCCACTGTGAGTTTGGAATTGCCGCAAACTGAGCATTGGTATGCCAAAGCGTCTTATACCTACACCGATGCCACTGAAGCTTCAGCAGGTACTTCATCTCGTGCCATTTCAAACTGGGACAACACCCCAGCATTCAATCCTAACCAAGCATTGGCAGCGACTTCAGCTTATGAAGTAGAAAATGCATTTGTATTCACCACTACATATCAAAACATGTTCTTTGGTGATAACTATACTAACATTGGTTTGGTGTGGATTTCACAAGATGGTGAGCCATTCTCATACACTTTCAGTAATGACGTGAATGGTGATGGTATCCGTGACAATGACTTGGTTTATGTGCCAATGCCGAATGAATACGTATTGGCTGATCCGTCTGAAGCAGCTGATTTTGAGGCGTTCTTGCAATCTTCTGGTTTAGCACAATACCGTGGTCGTGTAGCGCCACGTAATGCTTTCAAAGCACCAAGAATCAATACCATTGATTTGAATGTGTCACAAGAATTACCAGCATGGGGTCCTGTAAGAGCCACCTTGTTCTTCAATGTGAAAAACTTGGGTAACTTGTTGGATTCTGATTGGGGTCAAATCCAAACAGCTGGTTTCGATGGTGAAGATGTTTACCGTTTGAACAGCTTGGAAAATGGTATGTATGAATTGGATTGGAATGGTCCTACTCGATTCAGCACCAACCGCACAGCTTCACAATGGCGTGCTCAATTGGGCTTCCGTTTGGATTGGTAATTACCAGTCAAGACAATGTCTAAAGAAAGGGTGGCTTTTAGTCACCCTTTTTTTATGGATGAGATTAAAATAAACAAATCTATTATGGAAAGTGTACATGAGCTTATTTGATCTGGTTTCAATACTGTTGTCCCTGGCGGCTTTGTTTGCCTATATCAATCATCGTTTTATTGGTTTGCCTAATGGCATTGGCATCATGCTGATAGGTTTATTGATGTCGTTGTTGTTGGTGGCTTTGAATAAATTGGGATGGTATGAAACAGAAAAAATTGCCAAAATTTTTTCACACATTGATTTTGATGATACGGTAATGAATGGCATGTTGAGTTTTTTGCTGTTTGCTGGTGCGCTTCATGTCAATATCAATCGTTTGGCTGCGCAAAAAGACACCATAGCTATTTTGGCCACATTGGGCGTTATTATGTCAGCAGTGATTGTCAGCGTGGTTAGTTTCTATATCTTTCAATTATTTAATATTGAAATGCCTTATATTTACTGTCTGGTATTTGGGGTGCTGATTTCACCAACTGACCCTATTGCGGTTATGGGAATTTTAAAAAAAGTAGGTGCGCCGAAATCAATAGAAGTGAAAATTACTGGAGAATCGCTATTCAATGATGGTGTGGCGGTGGTGTTGTTTATTGCCGTATTGGGGGTTACTACCGGGCAGTCAGAAGCATCTATTTCTAGTATCGGTCTATTGTTTTTACAAGAAGCTGTGGGTGGTGTTGTCTTTGGTGTTGCCTTGGGTTATGCAGGTTACTGGATGCTGAAATCGATTGATAATTACCAGGTTGAGGTATTAATCACCATTGCCATGGTGACAGGTGGTTACGCCTTAGCACAACATTTACATTTATCAGGACCCATAGCCATTGTGGTGGCTGGTTTAATGACAGGTAATCAGGGGCGACTTTTGGCGATGAGTGATGTTACTCGTGATCGACTTGATAATTTTTGGGAATTAGTGGATGAAGTGCTTAATGCGGTACTGTTTTTGCTGATTGGCGTGGAGATATTATTGATACATTTCTTGCCAAGTTACATTTACAGTGCTCTATTGATTATTCCTTTGGTGATTCTTGCTCGATTTATCAGCGTAGGTTTACCTGTTACGTTATTGCGTTTTAAAAACACCTATTCACCTCATGCAATCAAAATCCTGACATGGGGCGGTTTGCGTGGCGGTATTTCGGTGGCTTTGGTTTTGTCACTACCGGTAGGACCATATCGAGAACCATTGATTGCCGCGACTTATGCGGTGGTGTTGTTCAGTATTTTGGTTCAAGGTTTAACGGTTGGTCGGGTGGCAGCCCTGGCTAATGGCAAAGAACCGTAAAAATACCCTTTAAACAGTTTTTTTACGGTTGCAAAAAAAGAAAAGTATAGTAGAATATGCCATCTTGATGATGCGGGGTGGAGCAGTCTGGCAGCTCGTCGGGCTCATAACCCGAAGGTCGTAGGTTCAAATCCTGCCCCCGCAACCAATTAATTGAACGTATTGTCAGGCTCCAGTTGGAGCCTTTTTTGTTGCTGAAATTTGTTGGTGAGGCGACAAAACCGCCTGCCCAATCTGAATATT
>JAGRJR010000110.1 GCA_020442635.1 Lysobacterales bacterium | reverse complement strand
GAAAACTTGGGAACTTCCTTAAATGCTCGCTCGCGTGATTTTGATAGGATTTTTGGTGATGACATGGTATATTATAAATAAGAATGAGTTTTCAAAAAATTGATTTCTGTTCAATTTTTAGCCGTTTTTGAAACCACATATTACAGTATACTTAGCTCCAGAGGGGCACTTTTTGTAGTGTACACTACAATTTCAACCATCAAATTACCAATGAAAATTATTTTTAATTAATCATTTTGTAGTGTACACAACATTATGATATGTGCACATTTTGTACACCTATTCAGTGTACAATACAATCTGATGATCTCATTAAATGAACCAATGTGATGGAACCAACTTCAGAGTTATATGAATCTTTGCAAATTGCTTATGAGCATTTCAATAAGAAATTATTTGACTCTAAATTAGTTAAAGTCATTTTCACTGTGCAGAGGAAAAAAGGTGTAATGGGATACTTTGCACCTGAACGTTGGGGAAGCTTAACTGGTAAGAAGTGTCATGAAATTGCTATAAACCCTTCCTACCTTGCAAATGCAAGACTAATCGAAGTTATGCAAACATTGGTTCATGAAATGGTTCATTGTTGGCAATTTTGTTATGGGGATCCCGGAAGAAAGTTTTATCATAATAAACAGTGGGCAAATAAAATGATGGACGTAGGTCTTATGCCATCATCCACAGGTCGGCCAGGGGGCAAAATCACTGGTCAACATATGAGCGACTATATAATTGAAGGTGGTGAATTCTTAAAAGCATTTAAGATTTTGGAAAAAAAGAAAAAATTCCAACTTAAGTGGATAGATTTAATGTCTCTACCAAGGCTTTTCGACCCAATAATCGCAAACCCCAATCAGTCAAATCAACCAGTCAAACCAGCACCAAATGTATCTGCTTTTTTAGCTAATAATCCTGAAATCGAAGATTTTGAGGAAACTAAGTTAATTCAATATCAGTTGGATGAGAGTGAATCTGCATTTTCTGAAATGCTTCCGGAAAATTTTATAATACAACATAAGCCTGTTCGTAGTACAAGAGTTAAGTATGTTTGCCATGGATGTGATTCAAAAGTGTATGGCAAATCAAATTTAAATATCAGATGTGAGGATTGCAATATATTGTTTATTGCGGAATAAATGAATTAGACTATTTCAATGTCATTTAGTGTGACATTCATTGGCACAGTATAAATAACCTCAAGCCAAAACTTTTACTTGCCTAAAAACATTGCACAATCAATTTATTGCATCAAAGAAACTTGAGAATCACCAAGTCTTTATTATAATTAAAGGCCTTATGCCGGACCTACCAAAGTTGTAACTACCGCTGTTACTATCATAACTATTATAGCAACCAAACCTTCGACCCCTATAGAACGCTTGAGTTTTAAGTCATTTTGTTTTTCCAGTAGCTTTGGCACTATAATCAATTTATGCCAAGCTGCCAGCAATAACATACCAGTCACTAAAGTCAATTTAAATAGTATCAGCTGACCATAGCCAGTAGAAAACAAGTGTTCAAATGAGTCAATAAATTGA
Source organism: Lysobacterales bacterium (assembly GCA_020442635.1). GTDB lineage: Bacteria > Pseudomonadota > Gammaproteobacteria > Xanthomonadales > Marinicellaceae > Marinicella. The sequence continues at coordinate 6,830 of JAGRJR010000110.1, read as the reverse complement.
AACAGCATGATGACGCCACAAGCCAATAAAACCAACACAATTCGAACTGCTAAACGACCAAAATCAATCATTAGATCTTTAACATCCGATGATTTCAAGAAGTGACTGGATTTATAAAGTGGCCATAAAGATCCAATCCACAGTGCCATAGCTGTGACATGCAGACCGAGTATGACTTGTATCAACCAACCTGAGTTGACAGAATGACCTGTGAGTACAAAACTGGCTGAAATCATCAATACTGCAATTAGACTGATTAAACCCCAGCTGAAACTGAACTGTGGAAATGATCGGCGATTTAACAAAATAACAATAAGAGCCAGAATATACCCTGTGGCCCTGAGCCAGGTTTGAGTGCCTATAGCTGATTGCCAAACAATGTTAATCATTAAACCATCAACTAACCCCTGCCAACCAGTATCAGAGAGTGCTGCAGCTTCTACCGGCAAATGTAGCAGAGTAAAAACCAATCCAACACCAGCCCAAATTATTTGCCAACTTCTGATGGCTTTGAGGTAATTAACTTGCTCAATTGTGTAATTGCTTGATTTAAGAGCCAGTAGGGTCTGAATGGTTAAACCACCAGCTAAAGCAGCCACAGACAAGTAACTGACGAATTTAAAAACGACCAATACAATTGACCAATACGAATAGTCCATACTTTTAAATCCCCGTCTTAGAAATTAATAATTAATCGTGGTTTTAATTGTTGTCATGCTCTGGATGTGATTCTTTATCTTCGTGAGCGCTTTGGCCTGATTCACACTCACTGAGAGTAAAGTTAAATGTGTCTGACATTTTGTGACCATCAAGACCAAGAACAGTCCAACTAACCGTATATTCACCGGCTTTTAACTTTGGCAAAGTGTGATTAAATTGAGCAGAAGCATTGGCTGACGCTTTGAATTCGAGGTCAACATCTTCACCAGCAGCGTTTTGCAGCTGTAGTTTCACTAACCTCACTTCATTGCTGAATGTTATGTTTAACTGCTCAGGGGAGTTGTAAAGAGCTTCACTTGCACTCGGGCTCGAAGACTTTAAGCCAACGTGAGCTGAGGCCGTGATTGCCATAAACAAACTGGCAATGAATATTAGAATTCGTGTTTTTTTCATGTTAGAAACCTCAAAAATATTAATGTGTTTAAAAGATAATGTTATTAAAACCAAAACCTGATGCCGGCGACAACCTTGGTGTCATGGCTCTCGTTGCCTTGTAGCTTGGCAAGATCAGCAGTTTTACCATATTGATTGACCCACTCGACCCCCAAGTAAGGCGCAAATTGTCTACTGAATTCATACCTCATTCTGAAACCCAATGCTGAACTAGAAAGTCCGCTACCTAGATTATTTTGTAAATCATCTTTACCAAATAAGCTGAGTTCAGCACGCGGTTGAAAGATTAATTTTTGAGTCAGCAACAGCTCGTATTCAGCTTCAACTGTCAATGCTGTGTTGCCACCTTCACCCACATAGCCGGTCATATCAAGTTCAAACCAATAGGGCGCTAAACCTTGTAGGCCAAAGGCCAGCCATTGGCGGTTCTTTCCTTCGTCATAAGTATCTAGGCGGACACCCAGTTGTGTGTCCCAAAAGGCTGTGATCGCATGTCCCCACAAAATATCCGTTTGGTTTTCCTCAAATTCACCTTCAGTGATTTCGCCTTCTGTTTTCACCACCAATCGGTCATAAGTGGTGCCATACCATCCTTGAAAATCATAGGTAATGGTATTGGCGCTGTCATCAAACTCAAGACGGTCACCTAAGAATGCTGAAAAAGGGTGTTCATCGGCCAGTTTGAGCCGATGTTCTTTGGGTAATGCATAAGGACCTTCGGTTAAAGTGTAACCATTGGAATAGGCATGGGGATCACGTGCATCGGCCGGTGCTTCACCACCTTGCATTTGCATCTGATCATGTTGCATGCCTGACATGTCTGAATCATTGCCTGACATGTCACTGTGATTCATGCCTTCATGGCTCATATCTTTTTGTGTCATGCTTTCCTTATTATTGTCCTCATGTTTCATGTTTTCATGATCCATACTTTCATGATCCATGCCTTCGTGTTTCATCTCACCATGATTAATAGCTTGGCTTTTAGCTGGACCTGCAATGACTGGTTTTGTAGTTTCAGTAACTTGATGATTGCTGCACTGATCTTTTTCCTTAGACCATGCAGTTTGTGTACCCAATATCAGCAGCATGGATACCATCAAGGGATTGGTTTTTAAGGTTTTAATTGATTTATTCATGATACGATCACCTCACGGAACATACCTGCATCCATATGAAACAACAAATGGCAATGCCATGCCCATCGGCCCACATCATGTGGTGTGGTTAAGAAGCTGATCCTTTGTGCGGGCTGTACCGGTATGGTGTGTCGACGTACTTGAACTTGGCCTTGTTCATTTTCAAGGTCACTCCACATACCATGTAAATGCATGGGATGGGTCATCATGGTGTCATTTTGTAAAATAACCCGAACCCTTTGATGGTGCTTCATATGTACCGGTGTGCTTTTACCAAATTCAAGTCCATCAATTGACCAGCTGTAGCGTTCCATGTTGCCAGTTAAGTGTAATTCGATTTCAGCTTCAGGTGATTGCGGATTGACTACACCATCTACAGAGTGTAAATCTGCCAAGGTCAATACTTTTCTGCCGTTGTTACGTAAACCAACTCCAGGGTCATCTAAATTGGTTCTGGGCATATCAACACGCATGTCAACAGATGGTCCATATTCTGTACTGGCATGTCGCACTTCACTGCTGGCTCGACTGAGTGGGTTTTGCCCCATGTTGTGTTGTTGGTGGTCCATAGACATACCACCATGCATTGAACCGCCATGGTTCATGCCGCTGTGATCCATTTTTTGACCGTTCATGTCCTTACCACCCATGGCCATCGCTGCACCAGCACCATGGGTCATATTACCCATCATATCTTTCATCGCCAACCATTCCACTGGGTCGGTTTCAGGTACGGGCGCTACAATTTCATGATTTATGGCTAAAGTGCCTCTTGCATAACCGCTGCGATCCATGCTTTGAGCAAATAGGGTATAAGCATCGCCTTTGGGCTCGATCAAAACATCGTAAGTTTCACCAGGGCCAAAACGAAACTCATCAACCCACACTGGTTTTACATTTTGGCCATCGGCTTGAACCACCGACATTTGCAGCTCTGGAATGCGAACATCAAAAAACGTGTTGCTAGAGCCATTGATAAATCGCAAGCGAACCCGTTCACCTGCTTTATATAAACCACGCCAATTGCTTGCCGGATTACTGCCATTGAGTAAAAAGGTCAAAGTGGCATCAGATAAATCAGCCAGATCGGTTGGACTCATGCGCATTTGATTCCACATTTCTCGACGGCTCAGCGCCTTGTCTAAACCCTTTTTCTCAACATCATTGGCAAAACTTTGGATGGTCGGTTGGTTGTAATTGTAATAATCCCCTTGCACTTTTAGCTTGGCGAAAACATCCATAGGCTTTTCATCGGTCCAATCAGACAACTGAACCACATATTCTCGATCAGCCACAATGGTTTCGGATTCACGGGGTTCAATGATCAATGCCCCATACATGCCAGTCATTTCTTGAAAACCACTGTGAGAATGGTACCAATAAGTACCGCTTTGATGAAGCGTAAATTTATAAGTGAATGTTTCACCCGGCATGATGCCTTTGAAACTGAGTCCAGGAACACCATCCATTTGGTAAGGCAGAATTATGCCATGCCAGTGAATTGAACTTGGAACAGACAAACGATTGGTTACTTTGATGGTGACCTCATCTCCTTCACACAGACGCAGCGTTGGTGCTGGTATAGACTTATTAATGGTTGTTGCCATGCGAGTAACACCTGTAAAATTAACTGGTGACTCTGCAATTTCAAGTTCAATAACTTCACCGCTCAATTCAGGAGCAGCGCCTGTTAAAGTACCTAATTCAGCTGCCATAGCAGCATTCAATAAATTAGGAGCAGCTGCTAAAACACCACCTGCGACCAGCCCTTGAACGAACCTGCGACGCTTAAGCATCGCGGGAAAATAATGGTTGTAATGAGTCATCACTTCTCAAAATAATATAAAAAATCCATTGTACAGTTTTGGTGGTGACCAGTAGATGACTCAAAGATGACAACTTTGTAATCTGTTTATCATCTTGTTGTTGGTGGTTATGCGATAGAATTGTTTATTCTGGTGTTTAATTGGATTAGAAGTGCGTTTATTGATTGTCGAAGACGAAGTGAAAACAGGTGACTATTTGAAGCAAGGTTTGTCTGAAGCTGGTTTCATGGTCTCACTGGTCAGAAATGGCTTGGATGGACATCATCTGGCCATGACTGAAACATTTGATCTTATGTTACTGGATGTTATGTTGCCTGATATTTCCGGATGGCGCATTGTCAAAGCATTGCGTGATGCCAATAATTCAACACCTATCTTGTTCTTGTCAGCGCGTGACAGTGTTGAGGATCGGGTTAAGGGCCTTGAATTAGGAGCTGATGATTATTTAATCAAACCTTTTGCATTTTCTGAAGTATTGGCTCGAGTCAGAACACTGTTGCGACGTGGGGATGCCAGTGTTGATATGGGTCAACTTGAAGTGGCAGATTTACAACTGGATAATCGCAAAAGAAAAGTCATCAGGGCAGGGCGTCGCATTGCGTTAAGTAATCAAGAATTTAATTTGCTTGAGTTACTGATGCGAAGAGTGGGAGAGGTTCTACCACGCTCACTGATTGCATCAGAAGTGTGGGACATGAATTTTGACAGTGACACCAATGTCATCGATGTGGCCATCAGACGCTTACGAATGAAAATTGATGATGATTTCCCAAATAAACTGATACATACCGTCAGAGGAATGGGCTACAAATTAGAGGCAGATGATGTCGAATAGAAAGTTAAGACTTCGCCCTATGTCCATAACTTGGAGGGTATTATTGTTCGTGGCATTGACTGTCACGATTTGCTTGAGCTTGATGGCAAGTTTGTTAAATAGTTCGATCAACCACCACTTCTTACAACAGGACGCTGGTGAACTTGAAGTGATGACACATGCCATTGAACACCAACTTCAAGGTAACTTTATCAGTAATAATGAGCTGGCGGTCGAATTAGAAAAAGCAGTTTCAGGTCATCATGGTGTTTATTATCAAGTTCATACAATTGATGGTGCCAATATTTACAGCAACTCTCAATATGACTTCTCAACCTCAGCAGCATCGGCTCAAATGGCTGATAAATTTGAGACTGATAACATCCAGTTGTGGGAATTAGGTGGTAAAACATTTCGTGGGTTGGTTACGAGCGTCGAAGTATCCGGTGTGGCTTATAAAGTCACTACAGCCATAGACATGGGGTTTCATTTAACTTTTCTTGAAGAGTTTAAATACAGCTTATGGACTATCATGATTGGCTCTTGTTTGTTGACTTTACTTGCTGCTTGGTTAGCTATTTATCAAGGGCTAAGACCTTTGCGTGGATTAAGCCATGATGTTGAAGACATTCAAACCAATAAAATGAATGTCAGACTTGATACAGGCAAAGTACCAAAAGAGTTGATTAATTTGGTTCAATCCTTCAATCAAATGTTGGATCGAATGGAAGAAGGCTTCTCAAGGTTGGCTCACTTTTCAACCGATATAGCGCACGAACTCAGAACGCCTCTGACCAACATCATCACCCAAACTCAAGTCAGTTTATCCAGACCCAGAGAAAGTGATAAATACCAAGAGATGTTGTTTTCTAATTTAGAAGAACTTGAGCAATTAAGTAAAATGGTCAATGACATGCTTGGTATAGCCAAAGCCAGTAATGGTTTAATTAAACCGAAAAAACAGCTTTTAAATACCACTAATGAAATACAAGCTTTGTTTGATTTTTTTGATGCGTTTGCAGACGAAGCAGATATTACTTTACAAGCCACTGGATCGACTCTGGAGATATATTGTGATCAACTACACTTGCGTCAATCATTATCAAACTTACTTTCAAATGCCATCAGACATGCGCCTAAGGGTTCAACAGTCACAATTGACTGTCATGAGTCGGTTGCAAAAACAGCCAATATTTCAGTTATAAATCCGGGACAACCCATTCCAGAGGCATCTCTGCCTTATGTGTTTGACCGATTTTACCGAGTGGATAAATCCAGAAAAAAACACAGCAAGGGTACTGGGCTTGGATTGGGGCTGGCCATAGCCAAAGCAATGGTTGAAGCCAATGGTGGTCGATTAAGTGTCACATCTGATCAACACAAGACCCAATTTACCATCAATATTCCACTGGCAGTCAAAGACTGACCTGTGGGTTGTTTTTATTTTTTAATTTATCTAGGAGATAATCAATGCAAAAAGCCATCGATATAAAGTTGATTTCAAAAAAGAGTATTTTTCTACTCATGGCATTATCAATTGTATTTTTCATAACAGCATGCAGTGCCTCAGACTCTGACAAAACCAAAGATGCCAATCACATGGCTGAATTAAAAGTATTCAAAAGCCCAACTTGTGGTTGTTGCAGTAAATGGATGGATCACATGAATGCCAGTGGTTTTTCAACGACGTCAAATGACTCACAGACACTTTCTTTGATTAAAGATAAATATGGTGTACCTAAAAACCACAGGTCTTGTCATACCGGTGTTACTGAAGATGGATTTGTTTTTGAGGGTCATATTCCCGCCAAATACATTGAACAATTTCTCAATCAAAAACCAGAAGGTCAATTAGGCTTAGTGGTGCCAGGAATGCCTGTAGGAAGTCCAGGTATGGAATATCAAGATAAGTTTAACCCTTATACCATCATGGCATTC
>JAGRJR010000010.1:49639-57695 GCA_020442635.1 Lysobacterales bacterium | reverse complement strand
TATGGGACATGGTCTGCTGTGATCTGAGTGGAATGGTCCGCTTATTTTTTCCTTCGTTCCTGTGCTTTTCTGCGGTCGCTGTTAGCACCATCGCGCACTTCTGAGCGACGATCCGTGGGGTTCACTCTGCGATCTTCCCGCCGTCTGCGTTCAATCGGTTCATAGTGAACTGCTTTTTTGTCATTGGTTGATATTTCATACATTTTTTAGCCCTTTCAATCTTTACTTTCACACTACAATACCTCAATATTGTTTAATCAAAATATCACAAAGCCAGGGTAATTGCATTAAATTCAGGTGTTAATTGGGGCTAATTTGCCACTATATGGTCGTTTGAGGTTGAAATCATTGATCATGACCCTCCCAGGTATTGATGTTTTTTCTGCGGTCTTTGCCTGATCTGCGGTCGGTTTTATCAGGTTCCCAGCGGATTTCCTCTCGCCGATCATTGTGCTCCTTGCGTCTTTGCCCCTTTCTTTTTTCGATGCGTTTAGGGGCTTCTTTGTCTTTGTTTCCACCAAATAATTTTTTCAAAAATCCAAACATGTGTGTACCTGGTAAGCAGCTGTCATAAATAAATTACCATAAATTGAAGTATTTATACACAGTTTTACTGCACCAGCCCTTGCTGGAATTGTCAGAAAGGACTGGTGCAGTTTGCTAATGGAGTTAATCTGTTCCGTGGTAAAAAATCAGATCATGGCTGTATTCAATGGCACCTGAATCACACAAGGCAACTTGGTCATGGTCACCGTCAATTAAACGCCCTGTCGTGATCTGGTCAAAATCAGCACACTCATCAATTTGACTGTGGACAGAGCCATTGTCAATGATCAGACTGGATTGCATGGGTTCTTTGTACCAAAAATAAGTTTCCTGGTTAATGTAACTGCGACCTGGATGAAGCGCTAAATCAACAGATTCAAGGTTGCCATTTTCAGCGGTCATCAGGAACTGGCAGCTGTTGTCTGAACTCATATTAAAACCATTACCGGCATCTCCGAGGTTGATGGTGCCGGTATTGCCTGAACAGTTGGTATTGTGGTTATCCAGGATGCTGCTGCGCATTCTTAACGTGTAATCTTCGGTATCGTTGGGGTTATCATAAAAGTGAAAGCCACGCCCTGAATTTCCTACAATCGTGGTGTTATTCAAATACAGTGAGGCATTGTTAATCAAAACACCATGAGCACAACCGTCCAATTCAGTGTAACCATTGTCAGCAATCGTGCTGTCTCTGATCATGACTGAGTTACCTGATTCATGTACACTGACTGCGCCAACACACCACGTTTGTCCATCCAGTCGTCCATTGTGGTGAATGCTGGTTCGAAGGATGTTAAGGACGCCATTGTTGCTATAAATGCCACTGCCATAAACTTGTGCACCTGTGCTGTCGGTATCGTTACCGGAAATATCGGTGTCTCTTATGTAACTTTGGGTTGCATTCAGGCTGAGCCCAGCGCCCACCGTGGCTGTGTTGTTATCGATGATAGAATTTAACAGCGAAAAGCCATCGACGTTGTTATGAACCATGATGCCGCCACCTTCGATTTGTCCTGAATTAAGTCCGTTTCCACCGGTGATTCTGATGCCTGAAATGACCACTGAAGATGCTCCAAAGATTTCAATGACGCGATCAATGCCATTGGCGTCGATGGTTGGCCATTGGTCAAAGCTTGTTAACGGTGAATTGGGATCAACATTTTGTATGGTTACCGACTCAAAAATGTCCAGATCGCCATCAGCTTCTGTATTGCTGGTATTAGGTATGCTGAGTTGATAGGTTAAGCCGCGCAATAATTGAATGGTGTTGTGATTGGCGCTGGCATTGCTTTCCATAATGGCGGCACGTAAAGAGCATTGACCATTGCTGTCTGCGCAAATGTTATCTCCAGGGTTGATGTCAACGGTGTCTGTGGTTATTGTGGCGGTAAAAGCCAGGCATTGAGCAGCTGAGAAAAACAGCGCCAAACCAATGATGATTCTCATAAATTCTCCAAAAAATGATTCAAACAGCTATTAACCATCAAGCTTTACATTTACTGACAAATAAATTTATAAAAATTGAATGATTGGTAGTGGGTGATGAACATCACATCAATATTTCAGATAAATGTCTCTATTTGAGTCAGAATTTATTAAAATATCTAGTTTTTTCAGGATGATATATGTGGTTTAAAAACGCCCGCTTGTTTCAACTCAATGAAGACTTTAACCTGGATGCAGAGGCTTTTTCAGATGCGTTAAAAAATGATGCGCTCAAGGCCTGTGCCCCTATGGAGGCTGTATCCAAAGGTTGGGTTTCGCCTTTTGGTTCGGACAGTGAGTTGTATGTGCTGAAAAGTGGTGATGCCCTGTTGTTTACCCTTGGCGTAGAAGAAAAAGTACTGCCGGCGGCTGTGGTTAATCACCAGTTGAATCAGCAGCTCAACAACATCAAAAGTGAAACTGGACAAAAGCCAGGTCGCAAGCAACAAACTGACATGAAACAACAGCTGATGCTGGAAATGTTGTCACAAGCATTTGTTAAGCCCAAATCAATCAATGCTTATATTGACCTTAAGTTAAATTTATTGATAGTAGACAGCGCCAGTCAAAATGCGGCTGAAGATTTGGTTTCACAGTTGCGTCAAACCTTAGGCTCTTTCAAAGCATCGGCCTTTGGCCCGTCATCTGCGATGGCGCAGGTATTAACCCGTTGGGTGTTACATGCGCAAGGGGACGCTGGTTTTCAGGTTGATCGAGAGATTGTATTGGAAACTTTGGATGACAACAAAGGCGTGGTCAGGGGTCGCAACATTGAACATCTGGATGATCAAATGAAACAGCACATTGACAATGGTTATTTGGTGACTCAATTGGGTTTGGAGTACCAGGAGCGTGTTGAGTTGGTTTTGGCCTATGACATGGGCATCAAGAAAATTAAATTCACCGACATTGTGCATGATCAATTAGATGCGGCAGAGATTGAATCGGAGTGGCAATTACTGGACAGTCAATTTACCTTGTTCAGTTTGGAACTTCGCGCCATGTTGAAAAGCTTGTTTGAAGTTTTTGGTAACCAGTAATGGATACATTCGGTTCCACCTTCTCACTGTCTGATTGGAGTAATAAACTGGAAGGATATGTCAGTGGGTTGGGGTTTGCAGATGTTGGTCATGACATTAATCACATCAAACGCGTGGTTAAATCCGCAGTACAATTTGCAAAAGCTGAAGGTGCTAATTTGTGGGTAGTTATACCGGCAGCCTGGTTGCACGACTGTGTGGCGGTGACCAAAGACTCGCCTTTGCGTAGTCAGGCATCGCAATTGTCGGCGGAAAAAGCATTGGAACTGTTGACCGATTGGCAGTATCCGCAAAAGTATTTTGCACAGATCGCTCATGCCATTGTTGCCCATTCCTATTCAGCCCAAGTGCCGTGTGAAACCCTCGAAGCAAAAGTGGTACAAGACGCTGATCGGATGGATGCTTTAGGTGCCATTGGTGTGGCCAGAACATTTGTGGTTGGTGCTGGATTTGGCAATCCCTTAACATTTCATGAAGACCCGTTTTGTTATCATAGAACACCTGATGACCAAGCTGCCATTGTGGATCACTTTTATACCAAATTACTGAAATTGAAAGACACATTCCACACCGATGCGGCCCAACAAGAAGCAGCAAGAAGGCATGAGTTTATGGTTCATTTTCTTAAACAATTGGAGACTGAAATAATTGTATAAAAACCAATGAAAAATGCGTTGAGTCAAACAACTTTCTGGATGAAACCTGCAATTTGGCTGGTGTTGATGTTAAATTGTCTGAATTTACATGCTGATGTAAAACAGCAAAGACAGATGTTCGGAAAACTTTACAGCAAAGCGCTGGCAGGTGATGAAACTGTCATTAAAAAACAACGCGCTACAATTAAAGGCTATCCGATAGAACACTATCTTGACTATGCCCTAATTCAGAGTGACATGAATAATTTGCCAGAACAGGCTGTTGCGGACTTTAAGGCAAAGCATCCTGACAGTCCTTTGAATAGTCGTTTGAAAAGTTCATTGTTAACGGCGCTTGGTAACCAGAGCAAATGGTCCAAATACTTGAAATACCACGGTGGTCTTGATCAGGACAAAAAACAATGCTGGTTCCTCAGAGCAAAAATTGAAACCAATCAGACCCAAGGGCTGGCCCCTTTGGTTCAGGCCATGTGGCTCAATGGATTGTCTGCACCAGATGCCTGTAATCCAGCCTTTAAATGGTGGCAACAACAAGGACACATGACCGAAGATTTAATTATCAAGCGTATCAAGCTGGCTTATGAAAGCCGTAATTTTTCGTTGATCGAATACCTCAAAAAAAATCTAACACAACAACCAGTATGGGTTGATTATGCGATAGATTTGTTGAAATCACCTGAGCAGACTTTGAAAGATTCCATCCTGTGGCCTGTCACCAATGAAACCAAATGGTTGGTTTATAAAGCCAGTATGTGGTTGGCGAAAAAGCAACCTGCCACCTTACATCAATTTTGGCCTGACTTAAAAAATGTGTATCAACTCAACAAAACCAAGGAATTACACGTTGAAAGACAAATGGCTTTGTTTGCCGCTACAGATTATGAGCCATTTTCAATCGATGCCATGAACCGTTTACCTGAGGATTTAAAAGATGATCAAATCAAAGCCTGGATAGTACGTTATTATTTGTACAACGAAGATTGGCATTCAGTGTTGCATGCTTTGAAAAAAATGCCACCCAGGCAACAGCAACAAGCACGCTGGCAATATTGGATGGCCAGAGCAGAAGCGAAAACAGGTGATAAAAGGGTAGCCAAGGCCATTTTTAAAAAACTCAGCAGTCAAACCAATTACTATGGCTTCTTGGCGGCTGATCACCTGCGATTACCGTACCAACTTTGCCAAAAGCCCAACCCCAATGCCAATCCTAATTTCCAACCACCCGAAGGCATCGAACGAGCCATTGAACTACATCATGCAGGATTGTTATCTATGGCGCGCAGCGAATGGAACCTGACTTACCGTGGCTTAAGCAAGGAGGATAAACTGGCTTTGGCTGATTTGGTGACGAGGGAAGGTTGGTATGCGAAATCCATTGCCATCATGGCTGACTTGGGTCAATGGGAAAATTATCAACTACGCTATCCGATTGCTCATGAGCAAATCATTAACCAACATGCCAACGGTGAAAAACCATTACCCCAGTGGGTGATGGCGATCATCAAACAGGAAAGTGCCTGGACCAAAGATGCGGTTTCACACGCCGATGCCCATGGATTGATGCAATTGTTGCCAACCACTGCCAAAAGTCTGGGGCAACAATTGGGAATCAACATCAATCGCAACAATGAACTGCACCAGCCGCCATTAAACATCAGATTGGGTGTGCAATATCAGAAAAACCTGTTTAAACAGTTTGATCATCCTTTATTAGTGGCCGCTGCTTATAATGCTGGTGAAGGTAAATCTATGGATTGGAGTAAGGACTTTCCCGATGCGCCGGATATTTGGCTGGAAACCATACCTTATCGGGAAACACGTGACTATATCACCAAAATTCTTTCCAATGTGACGATTTATGATTGGTTAATTCATGCCCAGCCGAAAAGGGTCAGTTATTGGATGCCGACATTACCCATCGGTCAAAACAACTCAAAAGCTTGGCCAAATTCTTACATCAGTCAACAAACTGCACCCATTCAATGTTCTCCGTAGCCATTCCAAATACTCAGACCTATTTGGTTGGTGGTGCTGTGCGTGACCATTTGTTGGGGGTTAAGGTTAAAGACAAAGATTATGTGGTGGTTGGTGCCACCCCTGAGCAAATGGTGGCTGCTGGCTATCTACCGGTTGGTCAGGATTTTCCAGTTTTTTTACACCCTGAAACCAAAGAAGAATATGCCTTGGCCAGAACCGAACGTAAGACAGCAAAGGGTTATCATGGCTTTGAGTTCAACGCCAGCCCTGAAGTGACTCTGGAAGAAGATTTGCTTCGCAGGGATTTAACCATCAATGCAATGGCAAAGAACTCGAAGGGTGAGCTCATTGACCCCCATGGTGGGTTAGCAGATTTAAAAAAAGGGGTTTTACGGCATGTTTCAACTGCATTTGCAGAAGATCCGGTGCGTGTTTTGCGTGTGGCACGGTTTATGAGTCGCTTGGCACCATTTGGCTTTCGTGTACATCCAGACACCTTTAAATTGATGAGACAATTGGTTACAGGTGGAGAAATTGCTGCTTTGGTACCTGAGCGGGTGTGGCAAGAAATAAAACAATCGTTGAATCAGGCCAAACCGTCTGAGTTCTTCCTGACGTTACGTGAATGTGGTGCTTTAGAGGTGTTGCTCCCTGAAATTGATTGCCTCTTTGGGATACCGCAAACCAAACAATGGCACCCCGAAGTGGATACTGGTGTTCATGCGATGCTGGCTATTGATCAGGCCAAAGACTTAGACAATGATGTCGCCTTTGCAGTGATGGTTCACGATTTGGGCAAGGGCATAACCCCGAAAGAAGTGTTGCCAAGCCATCGTGGTCATGAGTCAGCTGGGGTACCTTTGGTCAAAGGGCTGTGTCGTCGATTGAAAGTGCCCAGTCACTATAAAAAACTAGCAGTGATGGTTTGTCAATGGCATTTGCAGGCACATACCATCATGGAATTGCGAGCCAAAACCATTGAAAAGTTGTTTTCCAGACTGGATGCTTACCGCAATCCTAAATATTTAGAAAAATTTGTGCAAGCCTGTCAAGCTGATGCCACAGGTCGCTGGGGTGAAGAATTTCAACAATATCCACAAGCAGGTTTCATTCGTCTGTTATTCAAGGCAGCCAGAAAAATTGATAAACAACCCTTGTTTGAACAGGGTTATGAAGGCAAAGCTCTGGGCGAACAAATTAGACAATTGCGGGTGGCTGCCATACAATCGGCAATACAACATTTACAGACAACATAATAAACCATGAAACCATCCCTGATTTTGACCAGTCTGATGTGGCTGAGTACTACACTTTTTGCCAAACCCATTGAATTCTTTCTTCCTCAGAATGAAATGTTTGATGCCAGCATTCCATCACCAGAAGCTGTGCTGGGACAACAGTTGGGGCAAAAACACTTGCGACATGATCAAATCGTCAGTTATCTCAGTATACTGGCATCGTCAAGACCAGAGGCTAAATTGATAGATTATGGACAAACCAATGAAGGCCGCCGTCTATTGCTGTTGGCCATTAGCAGCGCCGAGAATATCCGTAACCTCGAACAAGTCAAACAAGATGAAAATGTGTTAAAAATATGGAATGGCTTCAGTGTACATGGTAATGAAGCCAGTGGTGCCAATGCCTCAGTGTTGTATGCTTGGTATTTGTTAGCGACCAACAACCCATCAGTTAAAAATCAGTTGAAAAACACAGTGGTATTAATTGATCCAGTCATCAACCCTGATGGTTTAGCGCGATTTACTTCATATGTGAATAACCATCGATCTTTGAGCACGGTTTCTGATGCCAATGATATTTCGCATGTAGAACAGTGGCCCAGTGGTAGAACCAATCATTATTGGTTTGACCTCAACCGTGATTGGTTGTTATTAACCCAAACTGAATCCAAAGCCCGCATCAAATATTTTCATGAATGGCAGCCTCATGTGCTAACTGATCACCACGAAATGGGTTCAGCCTCAACCTTCTTTTTCCAACCAGGTGTACCCAGTCGTAAAAATCCACTGATCAGTGATAAGAATGTTGAATTAACCAACAAGTTGGCACAATTTCATGCCAAAGCTTTGGATGCTGCAGGTCAGCTTTACTTTCAGCAAGAAAACTTTGATGATTTTTATCCTGGCAAAGGTTCAACTTATCCAGATTTACAAGGTTCTGTGGGTATATTGTTTGAACAAGCTGGTGCAGAGGGTGGTGTCGTGGACACCCGAAACGGACAACGGTCATTGGCTGATGGCATCAAAAATCAATTTCTCACTGCACTTTCGACCCTGAATGGTGCCAGGGAACACCGCACAGAGTTGCTTGATTACAAAAAGAACTTTTTCAAAA
>JAGRJR010000010.1:12049-49542 GCA_020442635.1 Lysobacterales bacterium | reverse complement strand
CTACTTGATGTGTCAAGCAACGGTATGAAAGCTCAAAAGCTAACAGAATTTCTGGACATTCACAAAATCAGATATGGGGTGTTATCTGCAGATAAAATCATCAAAGATCACCGTTACCCAAAAAACCAGGCGATTTACATAGGTCTGGATCAACCGCAAACTACCTTAATCCAGTCATTGTTTAATACCGATACCAGTTTCACTGACAATACTTTTTATGATGTTTCAGCATGGCATTTGGCAATGGCCTGGGGTTTGCCTTGGGCAGCGGTAAGCAGCCCACTTAATACCCATGAGTTATCTTTTGGTAACAAACCACAAAATATATACAAGAAAAATGCCATTGCGTATATGTTTGATTGGAGCAGTGGTAATGCGCCGGCAGCACTTAATTATTTGAACCAACAGTTTGAAAATGTGATGATTACAGGTAAGGCGCTACATATTGATGGTGCCAAAGTACCTGCAGGTAGTTTTGTGTTGCCAGTTGCTAAAAATACCAGTGAAGACAAGCTATTTGCCGTTTTGAGTACCATAACCGATGCATTTAAGGTTAACTGGTATGCCATTGATACTGCTCAGGCCGAGACTGGTGTGGATTTGGGATCACCTGCTTTACAAAGGCTTCAACCAGTTAAAGTATTAATGGTTGTTGGTTCTGGTATTGATGCCTATCAGGCAGGTAGTTTGTGGCATTTATTTGATACCCAAGTTTATCTGCCACTAACCAAAGTTCGCACATCGCAACTTATGAACGTCGACCTCAACGACTATAGTCACATCATTTTACCTAATGGTAGTTATGAGCGTTATTTTGATGAACAACTCAGTAGCAAAATCAAATCATGGGTGGCAGCAGGTGGTCACCTGATTGCAATCCAGGCAGCTGCTAACTGGGTCGAAAAAACATTGCAAAAAATTGAAGAAGACAAGGAAAAAACTGAAGAAAAAGTAGAGGTGGTTCGCAAGCCTTACGAAGACTATAACAAGGATGCGGCTGAAAAAGTACTTGGTGGTGCTATTGTTGAGGCTAATGTAGATCTAAGTCATCCTTTGGCATTGGGTACTGATCTGAAAAATCAATTTGTGATGATGAAAGGAGATGCCGTCCTGAGAGCCAGTGAACAAGCCTATAACATGCCGATGCAAATTACCGAACAGGTACGCGCTGCAGGATTTATTTCTGATTATTGGCAGAAAAAGCTCAGCAAGGCTCCTTTGGTGATAGTAGATAAAGTAGGTAAAGGTAGCATCATAAAATTTGGTTTCAATCCAAACTTCAGGGCCTATTGGTTGGGAACCCAACGTTGGATAATCAATGCGGTGTTTTTAACCGATTTGATCCAAAAAACCAAATAAGTCCATGTACCAGAAGTTGCGAAAAACTTTCAAAGCCAAGCGGCGGGTACTTAAAAGAAAGCTGCACACCTTTCCATTGTGGTATAAAGAACCCGATTTTATTTTTATACACATCAATAAAACCGGTGGGAGTAGCATTGAAAAAGCCTTGAAGTTGCCATTTGAGCATTTGACAGCTGCTGAAAAAAAGGCAGAAGTGGGAGAGCAAAAGTGGCATGAAAAGTTTACGTTCACTTTCGTCAGAAATCCATTCGATAAAGTGTGTTCACATTATCGTTATCGAGTGAAAACCAATCAAAGCAAACTCAAGGATAAGCCATTAAGCTTTACTGATTGGGTGCGTCGAAGCTATTTACAACAGGAACCATTTTATTACGACAACCCCAAAATGTTTATGCCACAAACCAAATGGTTGTATGACCAAAACGGTGAAGTTATGGTGGATCATGTATATCGCTTTGAAAACTTGGATCGGGACTTTAAAGAATTGACCCAAAAACTGAAAATTGATGCTCAACTACCACATCTTAAACCTTCAAAAAAAGTTGATTACAGAACTTTTTATGATGGTCCAACCATGGAAATTGTTACTGAACTGTTCAACAAAGATTTAGAAGAGTTTGATTACCAGTTTTAACTGTTTCACACTGTTGTTTGAACCAAAAAAAATCCCAAGCCCGTGAGGGATGGGATTAAGAGGTATAAACCGAATGTTTGAGAAATCGGTTATAGGGCACATTTGTTAGGTAAAACAATAACATACGAAATACTCTTAATGCAAGATTTAAAATAAAAAAATTAAAATAAAATTTAACAAATCCTCATAACATATTGATATTAAAGGAATATGCGGTTATTTCAAAAAGCCGACCAAATTAAAGCATGACAACCATTAATCAATACATTAAACAATTAAGCCAAAAAACCTGGTTGTTTGCCGCCAGGAAGACAGCAGCAACGGCTAAAACTTCTGTTGTTATCCCTGTTTATAATGGTTTTGAAGCTCTTGAATTATGTATAGCGTCCTTAATTCTTTATACCTGTCCCAGTATATCAATCATTTTTCTTGATGATGCCAGCACCGATCCAAGAGTTGCGGCATTATTAGATCAAACTCAAAAAAAACATAAGCAAGTCAAAGTGATTACCCGGCTTCAAAATTTAGGGTATTTGCATAATGTGAATAGTTTTGTTGCGGAAAGTGATGATGATTTGGTTTTGCTCAATGCCGATACCAGGGTCACGGCTGGCTGGTTGAAAGAGATGCAACGGATTGCTGCTGATCCCAGAGTTGGTGCGGTGTGTCCGTTATCAGACCATGCAACCATCCTCACCATTAAAAATACAAAGCCAAATCAGTTGAAAGTACTGAAAAGATACTCAGGACATTGGTATCCAATCCCTACTGCTGTTGGCTTTTGCATGCTAATCAAGCGATCTGTGATTCAAAAAATAGGTGGTTTTGATCCGTACTATGATCCTGGTTATGGTGAAGAGTGTGATTACTCTATGTTGATCAGGCAAAAGGGCTTACAAGTGGCCTGTGCTCCAGCAGCATTCGTTTACCACCAGGGTTCTCAAAGTTTTGGCGCCAAAGGACAACGATTACAACAACTTCATCAAAAGTTACTTGATTTACGTTGGCCTGGCTACACCAAAGAAGTCACATTGTTTGCGAGCAAAAACCCAACCAAGTTGATTGATATCCAACTAGATAACCGTCAGGAGAAAAAAAGAAAAGTTTTACATGTGCTACATGGTATTGATAACAAGGGAGGGGTGGAACTGTTCACCAGAGAACTGCTCAATCGTTTTGATGACCGTTTTCATCATACGGTTCTGATTCCTGAGAGAAATAAAAAATTCAAAACAAAGGCGGAAAAACTCAATTACGAAGTGATTGAAATCGATACCTTAGCACACCGTGCTGACCACATCATTTTTAATTTGCCTGCTGATTTGTATCATCATCAATACGACCTTTTTTTCCAGAACATATTATTGGCAGGTGAATACGCATGGGTACATTTTCATTCCTTGATTGGGGTAGGAACAACGGTATGGCCGTTGATTTGTCATCAGTTAGGTATCCGTTATCAGTTGTTTATTCATGATCATTTCGGCTTGTGCCAAATTTTCAGCTTAACCACCAGAATTAACAATAAAATGGTGTATTGTGGCGAACCGGCCATGCAGAGTGATAAAGAGAAGTGTCAAAAATGTATGGTACAAAACACCCAGAAAACTAAATTGACCACAGCCTCTTACATGTCACTGCGACAGCACATATGGCAGCAAATTATCGCTGAGGCCACTCACATTTATTTCCCCAGCCATTATTTGCAATTATCATATTTAAACCAATTTCCCCAAATAGTCGATAAGTCTACTGTGTTTAAACCCTGTTTTTACCGGGAATCAGAAGCTGTTTGCAAAACATATGAAGGAAACAAAATAAACATTGCCTTTGTGGGTCAGTTCTGTGAATTGAAAGGAGCTGAACTGTTTCTGGAATTTTATGAGGCCATAGGTAACAAGGAGATTTCATGGCATATTTTTGGTGGTATAGACCCCAGATACCAAAAACAATTAATGAAAACGGAAATCAAATGTTATGGCCAATATGAAAGTAACATGTTGAAAGATTTACTTGTTGACATAGATTTGGTGGTTCTCACTTCAGTATTTCCAGAGACCTATGGCATCACCCTAACTGAGGCATGGATTAATGGAAAACCGGTTTTGGCACCTAAAATAGGGGTGTATGAAAGCCGGATCAAAGAGGGTGTTAACGGATTTTTATACCAGTTTAATGATTTAACCAGTCTGAAGCTAACTTTCGAACAATGGCTAAAGCGACAGAAATCAGGTCAAGGCATTAAAAGCATTTATTATCGGGAACATGTAGAAAATAACCCAAATTTGATACTGGAAAACCATCAAAAATTTGACACATACAATCAACCATTGACTAATTCTTTACAAGTACAACAAGCTGTATTGTTAAACAAACCCGAGCCCGCAGCTTGGGACTTAATGCAGTTATGGTTGGATGCGCCGGCGACATTAGAAGCTGCAGCAGATTGGCAGTCATCACCTGCCAATGTGTCAGTTATTATCCTGGGTGATGAACTTAATAAACTAAACAACAGCATTACCCGAATTCAAAAATTATTGCCAGAACCTCTTATATTCCGTTGCAAAGTAGATTTGACACCTTCGGCAATCAAACGATTATCAAATCCATGTTTAATCATAACAGCGGGTACTCTAATTAATGAAAACATAGGCAATTGGTTGCATGATTTTAAACAACAAAAGCAAATAATCAGTACTGCAAACTATGCATTGCATAATCATCTAGCACATCAATATGGCGCTCAATTTCAGCAACGGTTTTCCAGACAAAACCACTTGATTTCAGCGCATTTGACTGCTGCTGTGCTGGTAGACCCATGCATATTCAGTGACTACCAGTTGCAAGATGTATTAAGTCATAACAATATCAACACCATCGTTGATAAGTGGGGAAAATCAAATCAGCATGGCATCCATCATTTTCCCTATTTATGTTACAGCATGGATGATGCAGATTGGGCAAAAAACTGGAAAAGCCAGTTGTTGAACCATACTACCAAAACCAGTAAGCAAACAAACAAGGTGTTGTTGTTGCTCGAAAGTCATTTAGATCATCCTGAGTTAAAAATGCAACTGCAGGCACAAACAGTTTTTACAACTGTTGAGGCAACTCTTATCAGCTATTTGCCTCTTCAAAAAGCCCATGTCATCAAAGACTTAGACATTGATGCCTATGATTATATGGTGTTGTTGAATGATAACTTAAGGTTTTCAGAAACCACACATTTGGAAAAAGTCATCCATCAGCTTGAAAAAAGTTGCTTGGATGCCATCAGTCCAGTGACTAATAACAGCATCAATGAGGGTAAACTCGCTGGAAAAAAATGGGGTGCTGCCAATCACTTTGTCGGTATAGGACAAATCAGAGACACTCGTTTTGATCTGCCAGATTCAGCTTTTGAGTATGATTTGTTGGATGATGATGTGACAGTTCTCAAACAAGGAGCATTTAAAGCAATCAGAGAAAATTGGGCCAATTATACTGGGCATTATGGCGCGATTTATTTGACCCAGTGGTTGCATCAAGCTGGATTAAGGACAGGCTTGCTCTTCGTCAACGGTTTACATAAAAGGAGTCTACCAAGCCAAATCTATGATTCAAAGGATAACAGCTTACAACAGCAAAGACAAAAAATCATTGCGCAGCATTTACACTTTCCAGCTAACCCCGTTTATTCTGATGCTTTTAGTTGTAGAAACTCATGCAACCTTGATATTCAGCTGACAGCATTCAAAACGCCGAAAAATTTGCCAAGGATAGTGGCATTCGCTCATGATGATTGGGCCAGCGGGTTCTATCGTGTCAAAACACCACTGTTGGCTTTGGCTGCCGAGAATCATGCCAGTGTACATTTTTTGCCTCAATCGAGAAAACAATACACAGCAACACCATATGAATTAGAAAAATTGCAGCCTGATACAATTTTGTTGCATCATTTTTTTTCAGATACGCAGTTATCAGCGCTGCTTCAATACAAAAAACAGACTTCCGCCCGAATTTTGCTTGGCATTGATGATTTATTAACAGATATTCCTGATTACAGCCCTTTTTATGAACTCACACCGGAGGACAGCAAAACAAGAATCAAATTGGCGTGTTCGCTGGTTGATGGTGTGGTGGTGAGTACTGAACAATTGGCAGCAGAGTTAGGTGAGTATCATCAAAATATTCAGGTCATTCCTAACCGTTTATCTAAAACCATTTGGCAAAACTTAACTATCTGCAAAACACCACAAGACAAATTAAGAATTGGATGGGCAGGAGCAGGGCAGCATCAAATGGACTTGGCTTTTCTCAAGCCTATAGTACAAGCGACCAGCTCCTATTGTGACTGGGTGTTTTTTGGAGATGAACCCGCTCAACTTGATAACAGTTTATATCATTTTGAAACCGCTGTTTTGTTGCCTGAATATCCAAAAAAACTGGCTAAGCTCAACCTAGATGTAGCGGTTGCGCCATTGGTAGATAATCGTTTCAATCGTGCTAAATCAAACCTGAAACTCCTTGAATTTGGCATTCTTGGTGTTCCAGTTATTGCCTCAGATCTGACACCCTATCAAAATAGCCCGGCCATTCTAAGACCCAATGATGCACAGAGCTGGATTCATATGATTCATCAGTTGCACCAAGACAGATCCATACTTGAGCATCATGGTCATGCAATACAACAATGGGTTCAACGGCATTATTTACTGGAGGATCACCTCATTGAGTGGATTGAATTATTGCTTTAGCTGTTTTTATAACCCTAATCTGGCTTTTAGTTGGTTGATGACCTGGTTTTGAATTTCTATTTGAGTTTCCAGTTTTTTTAGTTGTAGATCAGCTTCAAGAAGTCGTTTGATTTGTTGTTCGTAATGATTGAATAATTTGTTGTGGCTATCATTAAAGTGACTGATTCCGGTGCTTTTAAAGGGCAATAATGCCTCGAATGAATCGCTTGCAACAGCTATCAGGTATGTGGGGCTTTGTTGATTGTAATTAGTTATAAATTCATCATGCTGTTCCACATAAAGACTGGTAGCAGATAGGGTAGGTTGATTGGTCAGAGGTGCAAGCACCGAGCCGGTTTGAAGCTGTTGGCCAAAGAAAAGTGCATGTTTAAAATGTGAATCGATTAAATTGGTAAATTCCTGATGTGTCAACTCTTTCAAATGAAACTCATTGTGTCCTTCGCTACCCGAATAGACTGTTTTATCCGGAGTGGAAATCACCAGCAGACCATTTGGCTTCATAAGTCTTTTAAATTCTTTTAATAATGTATGATGAGTGGTCAGATGTTCCAGGGTTTCAAATGAAACCACCATGTCTACAGCATGATCTTGCATTGGAGCACTGAGCACATCGGATTGGATGTATTTCAGGTTTTTAAAAGTTTGGTATTTATCAGTTGCTTTTTGAATGGTCTCAGCGTTGAAGTCAACACCAGTTACTTCCTTGGCATGCTGCGCTAAGAGCGCACTGCCGTAACCTTCACCGCAAGCTAAATCGGCAACTTTTAGGTCATTGACAAAGGTACTGATCCAGTGATAACGGTGCCAATGTTCATACCATGCATGGTAACTGTCCTTGGTATCGTAACGTTCCATGCATTTAACAGGGCATTAAAATCCGCCACTGCCCCTGAAGTCAAAACCATTGTCAAAGATCAGATCAGGGTAAGCGCCGTAGGCATCAACCATGGTGGGGTCGAAACCCGGCGTGCTTGGGTCGTCAGAAATAAAGAATGAACCAGACGGGCCAAACACTTCAGCGGAGTTGCTGATGATATTTAAACCGGGTTGTAGGTTGGTTACAGTGACATCAAAATTCACCAAGGCAAACCAGTTGGCAGCAATGGTGCCAAAATCAACATAAACCACATCAGTGTCATCACCAAAATCATTACCAGAAATCACTGCACCTTGTGATATTGCAACGGTACCCAGATTCAGTTCAATTTTGCTTTCTAAAAAATCAAGCAGAGATACACCCGAAGCTGCCACATTGTCCAGATTATGCACCTGAACCGTGTATTTCAATTCATCTCCTACCGTGATGTCACCACTGTTATCCGCATCATGAGCTAACAGTACGGTTTTTTCTACCGAAAGGTCGATGAATCCACTGCCTTTGAAGCTTTCTTCATTGGCATAAACAAACTCTAAATCCTCGAGGTAATTGTCATAGGATGCGGTTTGTGTTGCCTTGTCTGCCCCGGAGGGTGCAGTCAATGTTATGGCACTGACTGTAGTGATAATTTTTTTCATATTCGACCAGAGTTCGAGTTTTAGCTCTTGCAACTTGCTGAGTTATTGAGATTCATCCCTTAATCAGGTGATGGCGTATATCCAAGACCCCATTGTTACATAAAATGTACGTAAAAGACAACGATTTATATCATTAATAGCCTGCGGCTTGGCCATCTTTACGAGATTCGGATGCACCCCAATAGACACCATTTGCATCGCGTCTGATGGCCTGATAACCGCCATAAGGCCCATTGGCAAATTGAATATTATGGCCTTTATGCATCAGTTCGCGAATGGTCGAGTAGGGGAAACCAGTTTCTAGGTTTAAAATGCCACCATCGATCATTACCTCGTCAGTGGGTTCAGAGGAACCGGTGTGATGAATCCTCGGTGCATCACCAGCAGCTTGCACATCCATGCCAAAGTCAATCATATTGACTACAATTTGTACATGACCTTGTGGCTGCATCGCACCACCCATCAACCCAAAACTCATCCAGGGCTTTTCATCTTTGGTAATGAAGGCAGGAATGATGGTATGAAAAGGTCTTTTACCACCTTCAAACCGATTAAAATGACCTTCTTTCAGCGAAAACATTTCACCACGATCCTGCAAAATAAAACCCAAACCGGGTGGGCTCATGCCAGAACCCATACCACGATAATTACTTTGAATCAGTGAGACCATATTACCTTTGCTGTCTGCGGTAGTTAAGTAAATGGTATCTCCATGGCTTAACGCCACATTACCTGCAGGAAAATGTTTGCCCGCTTTGTTCAAATCAATCAGTTTGGCACGCTCTTTAGAATAGGCTTTGGAAATCAGCTGATGCACTGGAATTTCATTGAAGTCTGGGTCGGCATAATATTTAGCCCGATCTTCAAAAGCCAGTTTTTTGGCCTCAGTAAACAAATGCACGTATTCTGCTGAATCATGCTGCATGTTTGAAAGATCAAATTGTTCTAAAATATTAAGAATCTGTAGTGCAGCAATGCCCTGTCCATTGGGTGGAAGTTCCCAAATATCATAACCCCGGTAGTTGGTGCTCACTGGCTCAACCCATTCGCCTTGATGACTGGCCAGATCGTCATAGCTTAAAAAACCACCACTGGCCTGCATATAATCAGCGATGGTGTGGGCGATTTGCCCTTGATAAAAAGCGTCTCGTCCTTCTTTAGCAAGGATATTCAAAGTTTTTGCCAGATTGGGGTTTTTCCAAATTTCACCTTCTTTGGGTGCTTTACCATTAACAGTGAATTGCTCAGCAAAACCTGGGTATTTACTCAGCAAGGGTACTGATCTGTTCCAATAATAAGCAATTAACTGTGAAACCGGAAAGCCTTTCTGCGCATAATTAATGGTGGGTTGTAATACCTGTGACATCGGCAGCTGTCCGAATTTTTTATGCAGTTGAAACCAAGCATCTACCGTTCCAGGAACCGAAACAGGCAATGGTCCATGAGAAGGGATTTTTTCATAGCCATGGTCAACAAACCATTGTCGGCTGAGTGTTTTGGGTGATCGTCCTGAGCCATTAAAGCCATATAGCTTTTTACTCTTGGCATCCCAAACAATGGCAAACAAATCACCACCAATACCGTTACCTGTTGGCTCCACCAAACCCAACATGGCATTAGCTGCAATGGCTGCATCAATGGCATTACCGCCACGTCGCATCACATCCAGTGCCACCTGAGTAGCTAGGGGCTGGGAAGTCGCTGCCATGGCTTCTGTAGCTAGTACGGGAGAACGGGTGGCAAAGTCAAAACCTGTGACTCGGTCAGCTGTGTGTACAGCAAATGAAAGCAGTAAAGCCATCACGGATAAAAAGGCTGATTTATTCATTGTGATTGTTACTTTTGTGTTGTCAGTTCGTAATGATTATAATCTACTTTTTTCTGCGAAACTCATTATGTCAAATCAAAATTACAGCAAAAATGGTTTGTTGGATTTTCTGAAAGAAGCTGCTGTCACTGGGATCATGAATCCAGGGGTGGCGAGAAGTCGTAAAACCGCTGCAGAAAAGTTGTTGGATCATGTCAATGCCGAAGAACGAATTAATCTACGCATTTTGGATGTAGATGAGCTGTGTTCCCGTATTCACAAAATGGAAGACTCATCCATTCGCGAAGAAGCGTTGAATTTATACAACTCAAGGTTGAAATCAGCATTGACTGATTATTTTCAATGGCTTGAGCACCCTGAGTCATTCACTTCTTCAGGCAGCAATAAGGCGCCTGTTCAGCAGGTTCAAAAAAGAGATATGGAAGAGCAAAGGGCGCTTGAATCGATTGCTCTGCATCATGCCGGTACTCAGGATGACATTATTCCCATTCCTTTACGTGAAGATTTGATTGTTTATCTGCAAGGCTTACCCTTAAATCTGACTGCCAAAGAAGCCAAAAAAATTGTAGATGTCGTCAAAGCCTATGTACAGGAGGGTGAAGATGAGTAAATATTTGATGTATGCGCCGATGGCGGTTTTTGGTATTTCTGCTTTCTTTCTGTTTCAATATTTTATGCATGAAAATGAAACCAATGCTTTTAGGGATAACATTGTTCCAGAATTGATTGGATTTTGTTTGGAGGGCTTCTTTTGGATTGGCTTATTGTCTTATTTTCAAAAATCCCGAGAAATGCAACGTAAAACAGAATTGTGGTTGTCTTTGCGTGGCTCCTTACGCAGTTTTTTGTCCTACCTAGACATTGGTTTTTTGGATCAGCATGCCGAACCCATGGCCTCGGTTATTCTAGAAAAAGACCCTCACATTATTCCACGATTCATTGAACAAGTGCAAAATCATGAACTGGATTTGGAAAGTATGGTTTGTCTCAAGAAAACCAGCATCCACTCGTTGGCTTTGGTCAGAGATTTGGTGCCAGTGGCAGCACAGCTCAGTGCCAATCATATGCGTTGGTGGATTGCCATCACCGATTCCATGCGCCAATTGGCTGATGCCACAGATCGGGTTCAGTTGGAAAAAAGTACCTTGTTGTTACTGAAAAACATTCAAGAGTTTGATGCTTTGGAATATTGAGCGTCCAACCAGCAAATCATGAATGAATCTTCCGTGACATACCACTCTGTACACGCCTATGATGGTTTAGCAGCCTTGGATGCAGTGGCGTTTAATAATCAATTTGCTCCACATTTTCATGATACATTTCAACTGACATGGAACAGAACAGGTATTTTTGAAAACCAAATCAACAACAGATCGTTAAGATTTTGGCCTGATTCCATTGCGGTATCACATCCTGGAGAAGTTCACCAAACCATTTGCCAGCAAACTCAGGGGAATTCTTTTTTTACAGTTTACCTACCGCCAACACTGTTTGATCAAGACGTTGAAACAGGTCATATGAGTTTGGCGCATAGCATTATTGATAAAGATTTACTTTGGCTCTTAATGAATTTAAGAAAGATTATGCTAGCTGGACAAATACCCCAACATGGTTTGATTGAACAACTCGTACAAATTTTACAAATACGTCATGGGTGTAGACATACCAAACCAACGGAACACAGTCTATTGGTTGATTATGCCCAAAATTACTTTTTAGAGCCTTTTGACTTAAGCAAATGGTCAAATCATATGGGCATGGACAAATATAAGGTAATCAGGTTATTCAAAAGTGAAACAGGGATGACACCCAATCAATATGTAATACACAGCCGGGTTCAACACAGTTTAACAGCATTAAAAGCAGGGCAGTCCATTATTGAGGCGGCTCTGGGTTCTGGCTTTTTTGATACAGCTCATTATTATAAGAACTTCAAAAAAATTATGGGCATGACTCCCAAAAAGTACCAACAAGCATTCATACAGTCTTATTGACGACAAAATAAATTGGAGTCGTTTGAGGCGCCAGTATCTGCAATATCGTACAAGAATTTACTTTGGTGTTTATTTACCATGTTCTTTATTTGAATGAATTAACAATGATGATAAAAAACAGTTTAATTGTAGTCATGCTGGGCTTATTATTGGTACTTTCCCTAGGCATTGCCAGAAACGATCACGGTTACCAATCTGCCATGCATCAGGCTTTGGATTTGATATCACATAACCACGCCTATTTGTCACAGAAAAGAATTGATTGGTCTTGTATAGAATCCACCTATCTCGAACAGGCTAAACAGGCTCAAAACGACCATGAAATTTTAAAAGTCTTTGAGAATTTGATGCTTGAATTTACGGATAACCACATGACACTTAATACCAATGACAGTGAATCGTATCGACTTTTTTCACCTGTCAAAGTAATTAAACAAGGCAATGGTTTTATGGTTGATGACATTTGGAAAAGCAAATTGTCAGTAACGACACCAGTTCAGATTGGAGATCAGTTTATCGACTTGAATGGTCAAACCTCTCAACAGATCATTGATGATTTCCCGACGCAATGTGTAGATAAAAATCGGGTAGAAACTCAGCAATGGATGATAAACAAGGCATTGGCAGGAGTTTATTCCAAACCCAGATTGCTTCGTTTGAAAAATCCAAAAAAAGTTTATGCAGTTAACCTTGATACCTTGACTTATAAAACTTCCGACAATCTTCTTGATTTCACTGTCGAGGATAATCTTGCTATCATAACCATCAATGATTCTTTGGGTAATACCAATTTAATTAAAGAATTTGACGAAACTTTGGATCAATTATCAACCACCGATGGGCTGATATTGGATTTACGCAATACCATCAGTGGTGGGGATTCCTATATGGCCAGAGCCATTATGGGGCGACTGGTTGATAAAATACAAGCTTACCAAAAACATCAATACCTTGAAAAGCAAGAAGGAGCTGTTGGTGTCAATCGAATTTGGGTTGAATATGTAGAACCCCGAGGTTCACATTATGACAAGCCGTTAGTGGTCTTATCCAATTATTGGACAGGGAGCATGGGAGAGGGTTTAACCATTGGTTTGCAAGGTATGGAGAGAGCCACATGGATCGGCAGTGAAATGGCAGGTCTGCTTGGAGCCGTGAATCAATTCAAGATTAACACATTGTGGTTCAGTATCCAAATGCCAGTTGAGCAATTATTCAGAATTGACGGTGTACCAAGGGATCAAACGAAACCAGATAGGGTGTTGAAACCAAGTGGAAACCAGCAGGATGATGTATTACAAAAGGCAATCAGCCACTTAAAGCAAAAAATGCAACAAGGGTAAAGATCTTCCTGGGATGTTTAAAGAGGGTTTTTCACCCACTCTGATGCAGCCTTGTTTAAGGTAGAAAGTTTCGGCAAATGGGTCAGATTCGATTAACATGGTTTTGAAAGATTTCTTTGCCTGTGCGGATGCATGCATAAATAGAGATTGGCCTAAACATTTACCCATTGCATTGGGTTTAACAAACAAAGCTTCCAACTCCACCGTTATTTCATCAACGGATCTGAGTTGATAGAACCCCAATATTTCATTGTTGAATTTGACCAGGTAAGTCGGATGTTTGGCAATATCTTGAGCTGTGTAACTCAGTTCATCTTTAACAGTAGCCATAAAACTGTCATCATATCCCCAAGAAGCTTTTGAAACAGATGCAAGTTGACTGATTTCAGAGGCATCCAGCGGATCGGCTTTTTTTATCATATATTGCATAGATTGATTGTAGCAAAACAAGCGTGAGTTAAAAACCAAATATCTGACCAAGTAATTGTCTTACCATCAAAGGGGTTTTCAATAGCCCCTTTGATGGTTATTGAAATGGAGCCGTTAATGGTAGATGTGCCCACCGTTGATCAACCAGGCTTTGTTAACCTGTTGTGTGGATAAGCCCATGCCATTTTTTTCATTCCAAGTGGCGCGGTCTAACAGCTTAATGGCAGTGTCTGTACCCAAAGCCTTGTTTAACCCAGGCAGATCATCATCTAACAGTTGTTGACCATCATTAAGCGCGGTCTGGACATCCTTTATCAGCTGTTCTGCCGATTGATATTGAGTTTGGCTTGGTTTCCCAGAATAGCCAACAACTTGTCCAAACAAAGTACCCAATTGCTCACGCAGTTTTGACTCACCAGTTATCAAACCTTTTTTGGTGGCGGTATAACGTGCATTCAGCTTTTCATAGGCTGTCTTAAATAGATCGGCTTTTTTCTGTGCCGAACGAGACATGTCTTGCTGTGCTTCTAACTGTACAACCACATCTTTCAGCTGGCTGAGTTTGAAGGTCAAATTATTGATGGCATGATATAGCTGCATGGACAGTTTCTGTTGGGCCAATCTGTCTTCCATACTGTGCTCTGATCGTGGATCCGGCACCAGCTCAACGGTTGAATAATGTTTATCTTTGCCTTTAACCAGTTCAACTTTATAAGTACCTTCTGCCACCCTAGGGCCTACAAAGCCGGGAACCAATGATGTAGAGGGTGGAAACTTGGGTGCTTTGAGTCTCATCGGCCACTCAACCCGATTGATACCACGACGCTTACCAGCCACCAGTGTGGTGATGATTTGGTCGTTTTCGTCAAGGATGTTGATGTTCATGTCGCCGAACATGTGTCGTTTTTTCAGATAATAGGAAATCACCGCCACTTCAGATGGATTGTCTCCAATGAAGTCATCACCACCGGAAAAACTTTGTAAAGCACCACCTTCAACCATTACCGATGGTCTGGATGGTAGCATCACCACATTTTCCGACAATTGTTCTTGGGTTAAGGCTCGCAAAGGTGATATGTCATCAATGATATATACACCTCGACCATGGGTGGCCAAAATCACATCATGTTCTGTTGGATGAATCACCAAATCATGTACGGCCACTTGTGGTAGATTCTCTTTGAAACGAGCCCAATGAACACCACCATCCATGCTGATGTATAAACCCAATTCAGTGCCCAGGAACAATAAGTCAGCATTAACACGGTCTTGTTTCAACACCCAAGCATAACCCAAATTTTCAGCACCTAACTTCCGCCAACTGCGACCATAGTCATCGGTTCTGTAAATATAGGTTTTCATGTCACCAGTGCGATGTCCATCAAAAGTCACAAAAGCGGTTCCTGCTTGGTGAAATCCTGTGGTGATGCGAGATACCCAGGTGCCTTTGGGAACGTCCTTGATGTTTTTGCTGACATTTTGCCACTGTTCGCCACCATCACGGCTGACATGAATCAGACCATCATCAGATCCTGACCATAATAATTCAGGTTCCAACAAAGATTCAGCAATGGTGTAAATGGTGGCATTATTTTCGGCAGTTGAATTATCAATAGTGATACCGCCAGTGTTGGCTTGTCTTTGTCGTTTTGGATCATCCGTGGTCAAATCAGGCGAAATGGTTTGCCAGGATTCACCGCGATCGGTCGAGCGATGTAGGTACTGTGAACCATAATAAATGGTACCTGGTTTGGCTTCACTGACCAACAATGGGGTGTTCCAATTAAAACGCAGTTGCTCTTCACCTTCTTTGGCTACAGGCGGAATGTTTTTTAGTTCACCAATATTTCTGTTTAATCGCAACAACTTACCGCCCTGGTATTCTGAATAAATAACGTTGTGGTCTTGTTTATCGACAAAAGCCCAAAAACCATCACCCATGCCAATCGAATTCCAGTCACCTGGTTTGATACCACCTGGCGCCCGCGAAGGGCCTTCCCAGGAACCATTGTCTTGCAGCCCACCATAAACATGGTAAGGCCATTGGTCATCATGTGATACATGGTAAAACTGACTGACAGGCAACGTACCAACCATGCGCCAATTGCCGCCTTTGTTGTAGCTCATGAAAACACCACCATCAGTGCCTAATATCAGTTGATTGGAGTTGTTTTTATTGATCCACAAAGCATGATGATCCGGATGAATCGGAACGTTGAAACCACCAGAAAACATCGAACTAAATGTTTCGCCACCATCCACACTGGTTACAGTGATGTAACTGGGTTTGTAAATTCGTTCGGGATCCGAGGGATCGACTTTCAGTTCACCAAAATAGAATGGACGCATTTGTACCATGCCTGCGTCAGATTTTTTCTGCCAGCTTTTACCCATGTCATCAGAACGATACAAAGCAGTATTTTCGGACTCAATGGTGGCATAAACTGTGGTGCTTTTTGAATCAGCAATCGCCAAAGCGATGCGCCCTTTTTCAGATTCTGGTAAACCATTGGTCAACTCTTGCCAACTATCACCACCATCAATGGAGCGATATAAACCACTGCCCTCACCACCTGAAGTGAAATAGTCAGGATAGCGTCTGAATTCCCACATGCCCGCATAGATGATATTAGGGTTATTGGAATCCATCACCAAATCAGAACAACCTGTAGATGGGTTTACATACAAGACTTTTTCCCAGGTTTTTCCCTGATCAGTGGTGCGATAGACCCCACGATCCTTTGAATCATTCCATAATGCACCTGTGGCGCAAACAAAAGCGGTATCGCTGGATTGGTTGCTTACTTCTATAGCGGCAATGCGTTCTGTTTTTTCCAAACCCAAATGCTGCCATTTTTCACCACCATCAGTCGACAAATAGATACCATCACCAATGGACACAGTATTTCTTACCCATGATTCTCCGGTACCGACCCAAACAAAATCAGGATTATTGTCATCAACCTGTACTGCGCCAATTGATTGAGTATATTCATCAAAAACAGGCTCAAAACCTACGCCACCATCTTTTGACTTCCACAGTCCACCACTGGCCGTGCCTACATAAATAACTGGTAAATCACCGTGCGTAGCATCTAGTGCTGAGATACGACCACTCATTACCGCTGGGCCAATGGATCTGGCTTTTAATCCACCGAAAGTATAAGAGTCGATTTTGACAGGTTCAGTCAGAGCCACACCGGGCACCACCAAACCAGCCAGTAACAATCTGGTTATAGTTTTCATTTTGAACTACCTATTTAGTTTTTGGCTTCGGCTGCTTCGGCGCCACTCTCAACAGTTGGCATAACGAATAAGGAATCATCCACTTCAATGTTAAATTCTACGTTTTCAAAGTTCAAATTTTGGGCAGGTGCACCGTTGATTTTAATGGACATGCTGTGAGCCACGGGTGTGTTGTATTCGCCCACTTGTTTGTAGTCACTGAAATAGGTTTCGGCTTCCACTTCTTGGCCCATAGCTTTCACTTTGGCTCGGCTCATCACTTCTAATTTATATTCTTCATCCAAAAACACATGAATCACATCACCATTTTTTTTGGTGGCTTTAATTTCGATGACTGGCGTGCCCTCAATTTCTGTGTTGCCAATCAGTTCCAGAATGGTGCCTTTGGCTTCGGCATTAATCAGTGGGCCTTGAATGTCTGCTTGGTCTTCGATTTGTTTTAATTCATCTTCGCTCATCAAAACTGGGTCTGGTTTACCCATAAATGGCATCACTTGCCAACCTTTTTCACCATCAAAAGCCTGAATGCCTTTCATGCCTTGCAGTTCAAAAGTGGTATGGATTTTATTGGGTGCTTTAAAAGTAAAAGCAAAAGGCGCCTCCATTGGGCCCATCATCATTTTACCTGTGGTCTTCATGGTTTGAGTACTTTCAATGGCCTTGATGCCGCCTCTGGCTTCAATGTATTCTGCGAGTATCTCATCCAATGACTGTTCAGCTAAAGCCACGAAAGAACTACCCAATAAACCTGCCAATAAAACGAATTTTCTTTTCATTTAGATCTCTCCTCATAAGTAAAAAATAAAGTAAATCATTATATTTGGAATTTTTCTTAAAATAAGTGCTGTTGGTCACGGTCATCAAGCTTGGATTTATATTTTCATGACTTACTACAGTGTTAGTGAGTGTGTTTGTTCGATAAAATGTTGGTGTCAGTTTTGTTAGGAGTTTGGGATGAAAATATTAAGTGGTTTGATGTTGTTTTGGGTGATGAGCGTGACTGCACAAATACCAGTTGATGTACAACAAGAAGTCGATTTACGCATTAAACACAAGCACAATCCATCCATTGCGTTGGCGGTTTTTCAGGGTGGCCATCAATCATTCTATGTCAAAGGCTGGCAAAATAAGGAACAACAAATTCCCGCCACGGTTAACACGGTCTACGAGATAGGTTCTATCACCAAAACCTTTACAGGCTTATTGTTAGCCAAATTGACAGAAGAAGGTAAAGTCTCGCTACACGATCCTGTAGAGCAGCATTGGCAACAACCATTCAAGCTTCGTGACGCAGCTGGTGAGGTAATTACCCTAAAACAATTGAGTACCCATACTTCTGGATTACCAAGATTACCTGATAACTTGCCTTTGTTCGCTGATGATCCCTATGCGACTTATGATCGGGATGACTTGCTCAAAGCACTATCGAATATTAAACCAGCTATTGCTGGCAAAAATTATGCCTATTCAAATCTGGCCGTTGGCTTGTTGGGTGAAACATTGGCGAATGCCGGAGGAGCCTCTTACAATGAGTTAATCAGTAAAAATATCATTCAACCATTATCACTGCATTCAACTTACTGGTCACTACAACAGGTTCCAGAAGCAAATTTGGCTCAGGGTTATTCTGTTAACAAACCAACCCCTGCATGGAATTTCAAAGCTTTGGCTGGAGCCGGCGCTTTGCGCAGCTCAATCACCGACTTATTGGCCTATGGTGTGGCTTATCTTGAACAGTCAGACTCTCTAAAAAAAGCCATGAACATAGCGACTACAGCCCACTACCAACAAGACAAGCTGCGTGTTGGTCTAGGTTGGCACATCAATGATGACATCATCTGGCATAATGGTGGCACTGGCGGATTTCGCTCTATTTTGATGATTAATCCCAAAACCCAAAAGGTGGTGGCTGCCATCACCAACCACAGTCAAAACGATGTTGAAGATTTGGCGATACATTTAATGGATACAGCACAACCCATGCATCAACTTGATTTCCCGGTCGAGATTGAATCGACCAAACTGAAAGAATTCGAAAGTGAGTATCAACAAGTCGAAAATGACAGTCAAATCACCATCAAAGTCATTGATGATCAGTTGTTTTTTACTGCCCCCAAACAACCTAAGCAAACCATGTACTATATCGGTAATGACACTTTTAAGTTTAAAATGATTAATGTCAAAATCAAGTTTGATCGTGATGATAATGGAAACATTCAAGCCTTGCAGCTACAAGGTTGGGGCGAACCACAAACCTATCTGAAAAAAGACTAACTTATCGATTCAACCAACGTTTTAAGGTTCTCAGTGGCGCAGTAATTTTCCATGAAGTTGAGTTTTCAAGTTCGTATACGCGATTAATTAATCGGGTCTCGTCAAAGCTCAGCAGTTTCATCAATCCAGCGATTTTTTCAGCATTTTCACCGGTATGACCAACCAGGGTTTTTTGCTGTAATATTTCGGTTTTGAGCTTGCTGATTTCCACAGTTTGAGCGGTGATGGTTTTGTAGAGACGTTCAAGGTGTTGATCACGCCTTTTCAGTAATACCTTGATTTCATTCAAATCATCAACAGACAAAGCATGACCCGGTTGAAAATCATGGGATAGGTGACGCTCAACATAAATAGTAGAATGCGGCTCCACAGTATGATCTCTTTTGTGGGTGTAGTAGTAAAGGGCAAAGGATTTCCTGCTTAAATGTCTTTTTTCTTCTGGCAGTTGTATTTTAGGAAAGCCATGCCATGAAGTGTTGTGTGTTTCAAAAATCACAGCCCGATTAAACAAGGGTTCAACACAAATGATTTCATCTTGTTCTGGCCTAAGTCTTGGGTTCTTATGAAACTCAATGTTCCCTCCCCAGGATTGTTGCCACTCGTGATTCAGATAAACAATCAGATTCAAACGCCGATGGTGGCTGGTTAAAGGGTGATGAGTAAAATCCACGTGTGGATCCAATTCCTGACCATCCAGATTATTGTGAGTACCACCGCCGACGTAGTAAGGGTCATATATCAGATGGTTGATGCCAGAGATGTTTTCAACCATGTTCATAAAATCTTCACTCTGTACCAATTGATCCAAGGCATTGTAGGCGGGTCCTATTTGACTCACCGTTTGAACCACGGCTTTTTTGCCCAGGGTTTTGTTCTCATCTATGGCGTCTTTGTCTTTGAAGTCAGGAAATTCATTCAATAATGACTCACAAAAATCCTGTTTAAAAAAATCATCAATCACCACATGACCAAATGGCTTGGCTCTTTGAAAAAGGAGTTTCAGTTCGTCAATACGATTAAGGTTGGCAGGATTAAGAAGTTGACTCAACATATTCAGGCACTATGATTTTGCTCAGAAGTATAACATTGCTTATCGGTTGTTAGGATTTCAAAAGCAAGTTTTTGTGCCCATAATTGATAGACCGCAGGGCTTGGATGAAATCCGTCTCTGGCGGCAGGGATTTTGCTGGGAAAATTTTTTAACGATTGAAAAACAACGCCTGATAAAGGCTTGCAAATCTGTTGCAATGCAGCATCAAATTGATCAGCGCTGTGTCCAAGAAAAACATCCAAAGGCCAAGGTAATGCAGGAAAGTCACGCATGGGTGGCAGTCCAGAGAGGATGATTTTTTTAGGCTGGTATAATGTCCGGATCGTGGCAATCAGGTTTTTCTGTTGTTTAATCCACTGTTTTAAAGGGACTTGCGAGGTGACATCGTTGACACCCAATGCGGTGATAACCACGTCAGTTTTATGGGGGTGTTCATCTTCTAATTCCTGCAGCATTTGAACAGTGGTGTGACCAGTTTTGGCCAACAGGTTGTAGCTGACTTCATAAGAGTCCGATAATAAAATCTGTAGTTGTCCCAACAAAGATTGTTGGGCAGATTCAGCACCCACCCCAGCTGCAGACGAGTCGCCCAAAAGAAGCAAACTCAATGGTTTACCTCTTCCACAAACCCCATTTGATTCTAGTTGGGGCTCGGGTAATACAGGTGTTCTATATCTCACCCATTTGCCTTGTAATAACAACAACGGGCCGAACATTATTTTAAAAAACATCATGGGTGTTTGTTTATTCAGGTTTCCTTGATTGTTTTAACGCATTGAATTTTTCGTTGGCAAAATTGAGTAGTTTCTCGCTCACAGGTTCCATGGCTGCTAATTCGGCTTTCATTTTAACTTCAATGGCATTAACCTCATCATATAGTCCGCGTCGATTCAAAACGGTGGCTTTGATTATCCAGGCTTTCAATTCTCTGCTGCTAAATGGAATGCCATCGTTGGCAAAAACTTCTATGGCTTGTTCAGCCAGTATAAAGGCCTCATCATCCAGCCCCAGGTTCAATTTGACATTGGCCAGCTCCTGCACATAATC
The DNA here is from genome assembly GCA_020442635.1 of Lysobacterales bacterium. Classification (GTDB taxonomy): domain Bacteria; phylum Pseudomonadota; class Gammaproteobacteria; order Xanthomonadales; family Marinicellaceae; genus Marinicella. The sequence continues at coordinate 28,086 of JAGRJR010000010.1, read as the reverse complement.
GGCCACCGTTTTATGTTCTGCTCCTAAAATGCCTGACATGTTTTCAATGACCTGTGAAAAAACGAATTCGGCTTGTTGATAATCATTACTGCGAGTTAACAAGACTCCGTAATTGGCAAGGGTCATGCTATATGAATAATTAAAATTATCATCTTGATGCTGATTTTCACTGGCTAAGTTTTCAAAAACTTCCAGGGATTTTTTATTCCAAAATTTGGCTTGTTCCAAATCATCGAGGAAATAATAGTCAACAGCCAGGTTATCATAGGCCCCAATCAAATCAGGATGATTTTCAGGTAACAGTTGTTCACTGACTTCCACTACTTTTTTTCTGAGTTCTAATGATTCAACTGATCGGCCAGTGGCAGAATAAACACCAGCCAGATTACCCATTAAATTACTTTCGTTGGAAAAATCAATTTCAGCGGTTGGATTGGCTTTGATGATATCCAAAGCTTTTTGAAAACTGTTTTCAGCACCCGTCAAATTACCACTGACTTGTTTGGCCATGCCTGATGTATTTAGGGCATTGAGCAGTATATTGAGGTCGTATTCGGGATGTTGTTTATAGATTGTGATGATTTCATCTGTGGTTTTGATTGTTTTTTCAAACTGGTTCAAGCGATTATATATCAATGCCAGATTGTTTTTATTAGCCAATGTTTCTGCTGCAGCCTTATTGCCAATTACCGCTATGGCTTCCTGAAATAAGGCTTCAGCTTCTTCATACGCCCCTTGATCCATTCGTAAGGTGCCATACATGCTGGCAATGGAAGCATGGATTTGTTGATTTACATCGGGTACGGTTTGAATGCTGTTATACGCTTTTTTTAGCAGGGATTCGGCTTGATCCAGCAAGCCCATGACGTGATAAACATCGCCAATGGTGGCCTTTAAAAAAGCTTGTAATTGGGGTTGTTCTTTGAGCTCTGTGTCGATCCTTTGAGCACCCTGCTCAAGCAGGTTAATTGCTGTAATGTCTTCTGCTTGTTGTAAATAGGGATTAGAAACCTTGAATATTGAAGTTAAAAACTCAGTAACCTGTTCAGCTTGCTCTCGGGCAATTTGTGCCAGTTGCCTTTCACGGTTCAAATCATTGATGTGTTTATAAACACTCAGGCTTGCTATCAATAGCAACACCGCAACCAAACCATATTTAAGTCGTCTGGCAGGTTTGTTACGGATTTTTTCCAATAGCTCGATGGCATCAATTGCGGTTGGTCGCTCAGCAGGAACTTTTGACTTCATCCGCTGAATCAACTGGGTTAAATCTTGTGACAAATCGGTGGGTACCTGTGTATTCGCTGCCGTGGAAAGTTTTAGCAATTGTTCGGCTGTTAGATGGTCAGCATAAACAGCTGTTTTCGAAAAAATTTCCTGAAATACTAAACCCATGGTATAGATGTCTGATGCTGTGGTCAGATCTTCACCTGCGGCTTGTTCAGGCGACATGTAGGTTAGAGTGCCCATCACAGTGCCTTGAACTGTCTGGCTGGTTTTTTCCGGGTGATGTTCACCGGCTGTTTGATCAGTACGTGCTGACTCACCCAGTCTGGAAATGCCAAAGTCCAAAACCTTAACCTCACCTTTGTCATTAATCATAATATTTTCAGGTTTTAAATCCCGGTGAATGATGTTTTTACTGTGAGCGGTTTTCAGTGCCTCCAATAAAGCCAGCGCAATATCAAATTTTCGAGCTCTGGATAATTGCTGTAGATGGGTTTGTTTTAAGGTTTTCCCTTTAATCAGTTCCAAAACCAGGTAATCTGATTGTTCCGTTTCTATCAGATTGTATATTCGACAGATGTTGGGATGATCTAGTTGAGACAAAATCAAGGCCTCTCGACGGAATCGATCTTGTATTTTTGGGCTGATTTGATGTGAATTATGTAATGCTTTAATCGCAACCTGGCGTTGTAAAGTGGTGTCTTCGCCAAGGTACACAGCTCCCATACCACCTTCACCCAAAGGTTTGAGTAATTTGAAGTTCTTAATGGTGGTACCCGATAAATCCACTCGCTGTTTGGGTCGTATTATAGCATCCATCAATCCACGCTCTTGCAGGAAAACAGTTCGGGTTTTTGAGGGCTTAAGCAACAAGGCCACCTGATTAATTACTTCATCGTCTGCTTTAACTGATTCAAGGTAGTCAAAAGCTTCCTGTGTTTCCATTATCAGTACTTTTTTTAACAGTTCATCAATTTGTTGCTTGTTGTTCATAGTGATTTCTTGAGTTCAAATGGTCCCAAAAATTTTATCGCCGGCATCACCCAATCCTGGCAGAATATAACCTTGATCATTCAAGTGATCGTCAATGGCAGCCACATAGATGTTCACATCTGGATGTTTGTTTTCGATTCTAGCCAATCCTTCAGGTGCGGCTACCAGGAAAATGCCTTGGATTTTTTTACAGCCTACTGCTTTCAACAAATTCAAAGTGGCATCCAGAGTACCACCCGTGGCCAACATCGGATCAACCACCAGAACTTCTTTGTTTTGGATGTCTTTGACCAATTTTTCATAGTAAGCTTCTGCTTCCAGGGTTTTTTCATTGCGGGCAAAACCAACCACAGAAACACCTGCACCAGGTATCATTTCTAACACCCCATCCAACATACCAAGCCCGGCTCGCAGTATTGGCACTACTGAGATGTTTTGGCTGTTGATTTTTTGCACATCAGTTTGCCCTGCCCAGGTATCGATGGTTTGTGTTTGTGTTACCAGGTTACGGGTGGCTTCATAGGTCAACAACACACCGATTTCTGAGACAATGGTGCGAAAGTGATTGACCTTGATGTCTTTTTGCCGCAACAAGCCAATTTTGTGTTTAACCAGGGGGTGTTTGATTTCGTGAACTGCCATAATGATGTTTCTACATGAAAATGATGATTTTATCAGAAGTTTGCTGGAAGCGGTTTGTTAAGTGACTGACGCAGGACTGTCACAAAGATGACGTTATGACAACTGACAATTAATGATTTAATAAAGACTTTAAACCAAGGAAAATATGATGAATAATAGAGAAATGAACATTGACACTGACAAGTTAAAAAAACTGCGTAAGATGAAAGGTTGGACTCAGCAGCACCTGGCAGATGTCAGTGGCATCAGTTTAAGAACCATACAAAGAGCCGAATTGAATGGTTCAGTATCGATAGAAACCGTCAATGCCCTGTGTGCGATTTTCAACCTGAAACCACTGGATTGGCAGCCTGCCCAGAGAGAGTCAACATTATCTCGAACACAAATTTTAAAAAAAGGTTGGGTCATTGCTCTGATGGTTATTTTCATCAGCCAACTGGTTGCTCTGGCTTTGGTCTGGTTATTTGTAGGGACAGTGAGCGCACTTTGGTTAAAATCCTTGTTGGCTATCTGGTTAATTTTGGGCCTGATTTCAGCCATCATTTGGATCACTTTTAACCGGCAAGAGATTCAATCATTCCACCAATTGAGTGAACTGAACAACTTTGTCAGGGATAAGCAGCGATCAAACAAATAAACAAGGTGAGAAAAAATTACCAACACTATCTGTCATCCTTACTAGATCTGCTACAAACCCTTGAAGGATTAGAGGTTTCGCACAGTCAATGTGGTCCGGAGCTGTTTAGGATTTCGTGTAAAATTCACTCGCCTTATACACTTTTAGTGATGCATCATTTTGCCAGTGTTGCCAATTTCAGGTTTCGTTCCTGGTCAATTGCCAATCCATATACAGAAGATTACAAAACCAAACCAACTACAGCCATCGTATATTGTATAGAAATAGCAAGCCAGGAACCTAATCGTCATCAAGCCTTGTTTACCTTAAAAATATTGGGACAGTTGCTGGTTCAACACCAATTTAAAACCGGACAAATCAATGAAACCGAATCAAAACAAGCCATCAAAATGTGGTTACATGAAGATGATGAAGGATAACTATCAGATTTGCACCCTTGTTTTGACTTAAACCGTTTAATCAAAAATCTCTACCGTTCAAACGATTGCTTGTAGACGGTTTTATACGCTTCATTTTAGACTGTCAGATTGTCAGTTTCACACAAAGCATGTGAGCACATCACAAACAAGAGGCGAGTAATGAAAAAATACACAATGATGCTGATGGTGTTTCATGCCATCATTGCTTGGTCACAACCGGCATTTTTAGATACTGAGGATGTGGCTGGAGGCTTTACCAGTCCAGTCAGCGTGACCCATGCAGGTGACGGCAGTAACCGTTTGTTTGTCACTCAACAAGGAGGTCAAATCAAGGTGGTTGAAAATGGTACCCATCTGCCAACGGCTTTCCTGGACATCAGCTCCATCATTTCCAGCGGTGGGGAACAGGGCTTGCTGGGATTGGCATTTCATCCTGATTACGCCAACAACGGCTTTTTTTATGTTAATTACACCGATACCAATGGTGACACCGTGGTCGAACGCTATACCGTTTCTGCCGGTGATGCCAATGTAGCTGATCCAAATTCTGGTTTAATCATTTTGACTTTTGATCAGCCCTTTGCCGCGCACAATGGTGGTGACGTTCATTTTGGCCCATTGGATGGTTATCTCTACATCAGTTCAGGTGATGGCAGCGGTGACCCCATGGCCTCTCAGGATGCTAGCAGTTTATTGGGGAAAATACTGCGCATTGATGTTGATGTTGATGACTTTCCTGCCGACCCATTAAAAAACTATGCCATACCTTTGGACAACCCGTATGTTGGCGTTGCTGGTGCTGATGAGGTTTGGGTCAGTGGTTTGCGAAATCCCTGGCGTTTTTCATTGGACAGATTGAACGGCGACTTATACATCGGAGATGTGGGTGAAGATACCTGGGAAGAATTTAATTATGTACCTGCCAGCAGCAGTGGTGGTGAGAACTTTGGTTGGCCTTGTTTTGAAGGTCTGGACTATTCTGGTGTTTCAGGGTGTAACAGCAATGGCCCAAATGAGCCACCGATTGCCATGTTAGAACATGATCAACCAGGCAGTAATTACTGTACGGCTGTGGGTGGTTATCGATATCGTGGTATCGATTATCCAGGCTTGTATGGCTGGTACTTATTTACCGATTGGTGTGACGGTACTTATTTTGCAGCAAGACCCCTGGGGCCAGGCTGGGAGGTTCATGACATGGGCACCCTGGTTGGTGGTTTTGCCGTGACTGGAATGGGGGAAGATGAACAAGGTGAGCTTTATGCAGTGGCTTGGACCGGACTGTTGAAAATAACTGGACCAACAGAAGCACCTGACGACCTGATTTTCTTTTCAGGTTTTGAAAGCCCTTAACCCCCCCATTTAATTTATCGGAGATATTTTATGACGCAAAAAACTTTAGTTTTGAGCCTCTTTTTATTAATCAGTTTTAACACCTTGGCGCAGATACCTGCAGTACCTGCTGCCTTTCCAAATCAATCCTGTACGCCTGGTCAGTTGTTTTATCGTCAGGCTGGCATGGAACGCATCACCAATATTGTGTATCACAATGGTCATATCTACACCAATAATGTGGGAGGTGGTGATGTGCGCGAATTTTTATTCAGTGATACCAACGACCCCAGCAGCTTATTTCTGAATGCTGACAGCGGTTTGATTTCTTTGGCCAATCAAGGCAACCATGGTCATTTTAAAATTGGCGATTATGCTTCCAGCCATTGGCGCGCGGCCTATCAAAGGGTAGGTGTTGGCGTTAATTTGATGAATGCTCCGGAACCACCAGACTGGGTAGACTGGCAAGATCAAATACCCGCTGAAGAAAGTGGATCCATTCGAATATTCTATCCATGGTCTGTTCCATTCAATTGGTTGCAATATGGACCTACACCTGCCACCGCACGTTTGTATCGTGCTGAAGAATTGCTGGCTGAATGGGAACCGCTGGGAGACCATGGTATAGCTGGTAATTCAATCTTATTGGGTAATTTATTGTTCATTACTTCTGATGCGACCATGCGGGGAGTGGCCGTTTATGACATCAGCCCAGTATTCAATGATCCACCTGAAGCCCCGGCCTTGGTCGATCGCCTTAATGGTTTGATTGGTGGCTATCTTGGCGCCATTTGGCAGGATTATCTGGTATTGGCTGGTGGCAATGACCGCGATATTTTGCAAATTGTTGATATCAGTGACCCAACCGATATGCGTTTGATACAAACTTTCGACCTGTCAGGCAATGATGATTTGAATGCGGGCACCAATGTGCCTTATGTACAAACCCAGGATCAGTATATATTTGCCCGCCGCCACAAGATTAATTTGGAAACCTTTGAGATTGTCCACGAATTTGATGAAGTGGGTGATAACCGACCTCCTGGCAGTGTGGCGGGTCAAATTGACACCAGCCAATATATGTTACCACTGGGGAACTTGATGATTACAGGTGGTTATTCGTTTGCCGGTAGAGATGCCATAGGTGTTTGGTGTCACGACAGTCAACCGGACACACAGGGACCTTATGTGGGATATCACATTCCCAGAGATGGTCAAAGTAATTACCCAACTGGTGCTCCCATCAGTTTGGTGATTGCCGAAGAATTAGAGTCTTTCACCATTGTTAATGGAGAGTCCCTGATCGTACGTCCTGTAGGTGGACAAGCCATCGATGTATGGCATTCCTTTTCCCATGACGGCGTGTTGACAATTACACCTAAATCGTACTTTGCTGAAGACACCACCTATGAAGTGATTATTCCAGCTGGAGGCATTAAAGATGCGGCGGGAAATGGTATTGAAGGCTATTCATTCAGTTTCTCCACCGGTGGTGCAGTCAGTGGTACCAACGCTGCTCCAGCCATAGCTTCATTTACCACCAGTGCCAGCCCCACACAACCAGGAAATAGCATCACCTTTACAGCCAGCGCTACCGACCCTGAAGGCGACCCTGTAGAATATCGATTTGTCTTGGGTGATGGTTCATTGCCGACAGCTTGGTCAAGTAATGCCAGTATCAGTCATACTTTCAGCGAGAACGGACATTTCAATGTTAAACTACAGGCCCGTGACATCAAACCCAATGGTACTTCTTCGGTAGTCACCGAAACCATTACTCAAACTGTGGTACAAGCTATCGCCATGAGCACGCCTCAAAGCAGCTCCATGATGGCATTGGATGACAGCAATCAAATACTGTGGGTAGTCAATCCAGACAACGGTTCGGTGTCTTTGGTGAACAGTGTCAGCGAATCATTATTAAACGAAATCAAGCTGAACACCCTATCAGGGGCCACCACAGCGTCCCATCCCACTTCAGTAGCCATTGATGGACTGGGCAATGCCTGGATAACTGATCGGGATAATAACCTGTTGTTGGTGATTTCCACAGCTGGCCAGCTGGTGGACACCATCGATCTGGGATATGGCTCAAGACCTCAAGCGGTCATCAGTTCAACCGACCAACTATTTATGTATGTCACCACCGGTAGCCGTGGTGACAACAATCCGATCAATGGCCAGGTGATTCAATTCAATGCCAATAACCGACAAGAAGTGGCCAGAGTTGAAGTTGGGCCTTTCCCCAAAGCCATGGCGCTCACAGGTGATGGTACACAGTTGTTCGTGGCAGAGTTTATGGCCCGTGACAATCATGCGGTGGTGTGGCACATCAATACCAATAACATGAGCCTGAACCCATCAATTAACCTGCTGCGAGACCGCGGACTCAGCGGTCTGGATTCAGGTGGCAGTGATGGTCCTGGCGTGCCCAATTACATCAGTGATTTGACCATCAGTCCTGATCATCAATGGTTGTGGTTTTCCGGCATCAAAGCTGATACCTTCAGGGGCACTTTTTTCCAGCAACAAACCGAAATTAATTTGCCCTCATCTCATGACAGTACCGTCAGATCTGTGGTGGGTCGCATCGACCTGACCGTCAGTCCTCCTCATGAACCGGAGCTGTTTGGTTTCAATGGTGCGCCTTCAAGATTGGACGTAGATAATTCAGATTCGCCGTCATCAATCACCTTCAATGAGAACGGAGATTTTGTGTTTATTACCCTTCAGGGTAACAACACTGTGGCCGCCTTTGATGACTTTGCCATCAGAGAAAATGTGGGACAAAGCAGTGTTTGGCGGGTAGCCACTGGTGCTGCGCCACAAGCCAGTTTATATGATGCCGTTAATCAAAAACTGTGGATCAAAAACTTCATGTCCAGAGACTTAACCATCATGGATTTATCGGCATTTTTCAGCACCGGGGAAATCCAATTCAACAACAACACGCTGGGAACCACTTTAAGTGAATCTTTATCTCCAGATGTATTGGCAGGTAAACAGGCTTTTTATTTCGCAGGTAACAATCCATTGGGTCAAAACGACATGAGTTTTGAAGGTTATATTTCTTGTGCCAGCTGTCACATTGATGGTTCTCATGATGGTCGGGTTTGGGATTTCACACAACGGGGTGAGGGCTTGCGTAACACCACAGACTTGCGTGGACGCCGGGGCACTGGACATGGTAATGTGCATTGGACTGCAAACTTTGATGAAATACAGGATTTCGTGCTCGATATTGTCAATCATTTTGGTGGTAGCGGATTTTTAGCAATGGGCCAAACTCCCAATAACTCATTAGGCAGCCCTAATGCCTTAACAGCTGTTGAACTCGATCAAATCAGTGCCTATGTCACTTCGCTTGGGTCAGCTTCACTGCCGCAAAGTCCTTTCCGTACTTTTGCCGGAGAAATGAGTGCTGCTGCCAATAATGGGGCAACTGTCTTCCAATCACTGGGCTGTGGCAGTTGCCATTTGCCCGGTAATGATTTTACCAACAGCCAACTGGGCAGTAACCCGTTGTTACACAATGTGGGTACCTTACGCGACAGTTCCGGTCAACGATTGGGTGCTCAATTAACGGGGATTGATACCCCTACGCTGCTTGGTGTATGGGAAACGGCGCCTTATTTTCATGATGGGTCGGCTTCCACTTTGGCTGAAGTTTTCAGCGTGGCCGGAGGGAAGGTGATACAAGCTGAAACAGCGACTTTATCAGATGGTGCCTTTGTACCTCAATACATAGAATACAATCAGGACAGCAGTTCCCATGGCGAGTTTGTGCAGTTGCCCGGAACCATGACTTTGTCACAGGTTGATGGCGGCTCAGGCGGAATTGGTGCCCTGGAGTTTCGAATCATCGGTTCAGATTGGCAGTTAGTAGATTTGAATATCAATGTTAATGGCGTAGATCATACCCTGACCTTACCACCTTCTGGAGTTCGTTTGGATTGGCAGCCACAACGCCTCGAAAATGTGAATTTCAACAGCGGAATGGTCAACACCGTGACGATTTCATATACCGGCGGTCAAGAAATTATGATTGATGAGATGATTGTTTCTACGGCAGATGAGCTGGCTTTGGCAGCACCTCATCGTATTGCACTGACACTTTCTGCTGTTGACTTAGATGATTTGTTAACCTATCTGAACAGTCTTGATGGTGAAGACAGTGTTATTCCAACGGATCTCATTTTTGAAAATGGATTTGATTAGTGATAAAAAAACCAGCCTTGAAATGATATTCAGGGCTGGTTTACTCCTGTTTCTTGATTGGCAGCGATTTAATCTATCCAGGCATCCTCAGGATTCAGCGTTTTTTGGGCTAAATCTTCAGGTGTTTTTTCCAACCATTTTTCCCAGTATTTTGCTTTTTTCTTAGCCACACTGTCCTGATTTTTTTCAAACCATTTGGCATCTTTTTTACCTGGCTCATGCGGTTTGACTTTGTCCATCCATTTGTTAAATTTTTCTGACCCAAAATAATATTCCGAAGATTCATCATTGCGAATCGGCCACATAGAAAAGCGTGCCTTCCAGGCACCCATCCGGGGAGTAATCACGCTGTAATAGGTTTTGCCATCTTCTAAATTGGCCTCCATAAAATCGGCGGCTTCAGAAACCACCATAAACATATGTTTACCTCCTGTGGTTTTATAAGAGATTTTTTTCTTGTTGGCTAATATTCCGATAAACTTTATTTCTCCATCAGTGACTTCGTAAATGGTGGACTTAATAAACGCGCCCACTGTTGATGACCTTAGGAACACAACCTCCGTTTCTTTACTTTCTTCACTGGCAGCTACCGGGCTAAGCAATAACAAACCGAAAACCAATTGTGCAATGATTAATAATTTTTTCATCCTTTTTCCTTTTTAAAAAAAACATCATCTTACACAAACTCCAGCTAAAGTTTGAACTCTAATTGATGGAAACATTGACTATTGGAGTTTGACATCGCATACTTCGTGCTTTGTTTAAAAAAGACCACCAATGACTGTAACTGCAAAAATCAGACACGACTGGACCATTGAAGAAGTAGAAGCCTTATTTGCTAAGCCTTTCAACGATTTGTTGTTTGAAGCCCATCAAGTACACCGTGAATATTTCAACCCCAACCACGTACAAATCAGTACTTTGTTGAGTATCAAAACCGGTGCTTGTCCTGAAGATTGTAACTACTGTCCACAATCGGTTCGTTATGACACCGAAGTCAAAGCGGAACCTTTGATGCCGGTAGATACCGTGATTGAACAAGCCAGTTTGGCCAAAGAACAAGGTGCCACGCGTTTTTGTATGGGTGCTGCTTGGCGCAGTCCCAAAGACCGCGATTTGGATCAGGTTATTGATATGGTCAAAGGCGTCAAAGCCCTGGGCATGGAAACCTGTTTGACCCTGGGCATGTTATCGCCCGAACAATCGAAAAAACTGTCGGCCGCTGGTTTGGATTACTACAACCACAACATCGACACCTCTGAAGAATATTACGACAAAATCATCACCACCCGTAAATTCGAAATGCGCATGGATACCCTGAAAAACGTACAACAATCAGGCATCAATGTCTGTTCAGGTGGTATCGTCGGCATGGGAGAATCACAACGTGACCGTGGTGGTATGTTGATGGCTTTGGCCAACCTCGAACAACACCCCGGCAGTGTGCCCATCAATGCCTTGGTACAAGTCAAAGGCACACCTCTGCACGGTATTGATAAAATTGACGAACTGGATTTTGTGCGCACCATAGCCGTTGCACGCATCATGATGCCCAAGTCCATGGTCCGTTTATCAGCCGGACGCAACGACATGTCAGAAGCAGTTCAAGCGATGTGCTTTTTCGCCGGCGCCAATTCAATTTTCTACGGCGAAAAATTACTCACCACCGCCAACCCCGAAGAAAACAAAGACATAGCCTTGTTCAAAAAATTGGGCATTGAGCCCATGCCTAAAAATCATTAATATTTGTTAAGAGGTGGCTTGGTCTTAATCAGCGAGGATGTGTTTCAGTTTTATAATCAATTGAATCCATTATTGTAAATTAAGTCAGAAAAAGAAACGTCGTAAACATTAGCTTTGCCAGACTCAAACAAAAAATCTCCTGCTAAATACTGCCCAATCAATAATTTATTTGCTGATAAAGAAGAGGTTGCATTGTTATATCTAATCGTTGAATATATGGTTTTCTGAGAATGTGGAAGCCAGTCAGAATTTTCCTTTTTGAATATTTGGAAATTAAACTCTTGAATCTGATTGCCAGGTAATTCCCAGTTCGAGTGTATTAAAAGATAATTTTCATTAATTTGAACGTTGGCTAAACCACCGCTAACTGGATTCACCTCAATCAGCTCATTGAATACCAAAATACCATTTTGCAATAGATATCTATGAACTGTACTGCCCTCACCATGGCGGTATAAACTAGCATCGGTAATGATGGCTTCATCATTGTAAAATGCTATAGCCCTACCAAAGTTTTGAATATTTATTTCTGGAGAGATTGTTTGAACCAGTTGACCCGTGTTCAGGTTAAATAAGTAAGCTATGTTTCCACCGTTGGAAACACCTACCAATAAATGTGAATCATTCATGGCTAAATTAATAAAACCAAACGGCTCAGGCAGTGTTAGCTGTTTGTCATATACCCATTCACTGTTAACTAAGTTATAAATATAAATGACATCAAGCGGTTCTGACTGAATTGCCAATCGATTGTTGCCGAAAGTAAATGTTTGACCATTTTCATAGGAAACCGGTTGATTGATGATAGTCCATTCACTATTAATTTTTTTATACGTAAAAATATCACTATCATCTACATTTAAATTTGATGTTACAAAATACCCTTCTTTAAATTCAGCTTTCCTTGGCAATATATCAACTGGCATAACATGTGACCAACTTCCATTAGACCACTCGAATTCATGTAGGCCGTTGTTGTATTTTACTAGTGCGGTATGACCATCCATCCAAACATTTGATCCTAGTTTTTCTCTGTACCCTCCTCGTTCTGGAATAATGGTGATTCCGTTTGTGAAAGAGTTTCCATCATCTTCATAAATGTAAACACGGCCTCTTAAGATCAAGTTCTGGTTATCTCTTAAAGTAAAGTCTCCAAACACAATGTTATTATTTTTATACTCTATGGAAATGTCATAACTGCTTGCTGATAATGGCTCCATAGATTGATAGTACTGCCATTGGTTATTAACTTCTTTAAATATGAAACTTTTAAATTGGCCATCATATATGGTGCAGATTAAAACATTATCCTCTATATAAACATGGACGGTTTGGCTCAAGTCAATACTGGGATGTTCCAGTTGTTGTGCTAGAGCCCATTGGCCATTGGACTTGATAAATATACCTGGGCCAATATCAGTAAGAGCTAATGCATTGTTTTGATTAAGATCAATCGTATTAAGTACAAAATTTTGAGTTAGGTCAAATGGAAACTCAACACCGTTACTCCATACCCCATTATTTTCTTCAAAAATGAAGCTTTTATTCCTCAAATTGGGAAAGTATTCAGCAGAAACAACAACGTGGCCTTCGTCAAAGTCTAGTTGACTACCAAAAAATTCATTTTCAACAGGGTTTTCTGCATGAATTTCTTTGATAAATTCCCATGATTGGGATGTGCTAATAAATTCAAATATAAAAGCAGAACCGGCATTTTGGACTCCATTAATGGTGGTTCGAGTGTTGCTGGCAACCAATTTATCACCATGAATGCTAAAATCATGAGCAAAAAACTGATTTAATTCATCTGTTGGTTGTTCTATGCTTGTTTCATATTTCCATTGATTATTAGTCATTTGAAAAACCAAAATGCCTGCTCTTTTTCCTGACGGAAAAATGGTACCACTAATAGAAACATAAATTTTTCCATTCAAAATTATAGCTTTCTGAGCAAACAAAGATGAGTATGGTAATTCTGAGGGTTTAGTTAAAACTTGAAACAAAGACCATTCATTATTATTATTTTTGTAAATATGCACAACTCCGCTGCTATAATTATTATTATTACCTAATTTAGTTTCGGGTGACACAATCACCATGAAGTTACCATCTAACGAGATTCTCTTACCGAAATAATCCTCATTTGCACCATATCCTGATTCATTGTAAGGAAACAGCGAACCTTCAGGCTTCATGGCTGAAGAAGATGCAAAAAACACCAATAAAATTATCAGAAAGTATATTTTTTGCTTTTTGTTAAGCAGCAAGTTTATGCATTGTCTGTAAAGGTTGGTCAACTTTATATCCTTATTGTCAAAATTTACTAAAAATATAATATTATACGAACCCAATATAATTTAAACAATACTTGATGAATTCTGGAACTAACTAGTAATTTGATGACAAATCTATAGTTATCTTAATTAGCATATTTCATTCACTCACAATCCATGACACCAAAGTCGTTTATAATGACTTAAGATTCAACCACAATATATTTGAAATTCAATGCACCTCGAACAACATCTGGAAAAACTCAAAGCGAATAATCTGTTTCGGCAGCGCATGACGCGGACTTCTCAAGCGGGGCGTTATGTGTCGATTGAAGGTCGCAAAATGTTGAATTTCAACAGCAATGATTATTTGGGTTTGGCCAATCATCCTGAAGTTCTGGCTGCGGCCAGTGATGCAGCCAGTAAATTTGGTTTTGGAGCTACGGGCTCACCCTTGATGTCTGGTTACACCTCGATTCATCAGGAACTGGAATTTGCTATGGCCGCGTTCTTAGGCTATCCGCGGGTGGTGTTGTTTTCGGCTGGTTATTTGGCCAATTTAGGTGTGGCACAGGCCTTGTTGAAACGTAAAGACTGGTTTATCCAGGACCGTTTGAACCACGCTTCCTTGATTGACGCGGCACAGATTACCGGTGCTGAGCTTAAGCGTTATCCCCATCTAAACAATGAAAAGGCCGAAAGTCTGTTGTTGGAAGATGTCAATAAATTCAAATTGTGGGCCACCGAAGGTGTGTTCAGCATGGACGGTGACTCACATGATTTGTTCAATGCAGCTTTGAGCGCCCATACTTACAACGCACTGTTATGGGTGGATGACTGTCATGGCGTTGGCGTGCTTGGAGAAAAAGGCCGTGGTGTACTGGATACCATGGCGCTGACCGAAAATGAAATTCCGATTTTATCGGGCACTTTTGGTAAAGCCTTTGGTACTTGTGGTGCTTATGTGGCTGGATCGGATGTGTTGATCGAAACCCTGATTCAAAATGCCCGAACCTATAAATTTAACACCGCCTTACCGGTGCCTGTGGTGGCGGCCACTTTAAAATCCCTGGAACTGATGCAGTCAGAACCGTGGCGTCGAGAAAAAATTGAAGACTTGATTTACTATTACAAAAAACAGAGCCAAAAATATGGTTTGGAAGAACAAGCGAAATTCACCGATTCGGCCATCCAACCGATTGTCTTAAAGTCCGAAGAAGCAGCTTTGGAAAAATCTGCTTACCTTAAAGAATGTGGCATCATCACCACAGCCATCAGACCACCCACAGTTCCCAAAAACCAATGTCGTCTACGCATTACTCTGAATGCTCAATTGGAACGCGAGGACATTGATTTGTTGATTCAATGTTTGATTGGAAATTATTAGAACAAGTACACAATCAGGTGTTTAAAATAATTTGTTTCAAGGTGACAAAATCAGCTTTTATGTGGGTCGATAAGTCTGGTAACTGGGCACAATCGGCAATGGCTTGCGGCAACGGCAGTTTAATGTTCAAAACGTTCTCTACCGTTGATTTGAATTTGGCAGGATGTGCGGTACCGAGGAAAATACCGATTTCATCTGCCTGCAGGGAATTCTGTAAACCCTGATAAGCCACCGCTGCATGAGGTTCACTGATGTAGCCTTGTTGATGTAAATTCTGCATAGTCTCAGCGGTTTGGGTTTCATCCACGGCTAAGCCAGACAATTGTTCGCGATTAAATTGTGTTGACTCGATCAAATATTCAATTCGTGGCCAGTTATTGGGTTTACTGACATCCATGGCATTGGACAGGGTTTCCACAGTGGCATTTGGAGCCCATACACCATCCTTGAGGTAGCGAGGCACAGTGTCATTTAAATTGGTTGAAGCAATAAATCTTTTAATAGGTAAGCCCATGGTTTTAGCAATGATGCCAGCGCATAAATTACCGAAATTACCGCTGGGTACAGCTATCACGGCTTGTTCACGTTGTGATTCAGGTAATTGGGCAAGGGCATCAAAATAGTAGCAAACTTGTGCAAATAATCGACTGACATTGATGGAATTGGCTGAGTTTAAACCAACCTGTTTTACCAGTTGTTGATCATCGAAACTTTGTTTGACCAGCTTTTGACAAGCGTCAAAATCACCCTGAACGGCAACAGTTCTGATGTTCCCGGATAAAGTCGTGAACATTTTTTGTTGTAACTCACTGATTTTTCCTTCGGGGAATAAAATCACCACATCAATGTTGTGCAAACCATGAAAAGCGTGAGCGACTGCCGCACCAGTATCGCCAGAGGTGGCGGTTAGAATGGTGATTTTGTGGTTATGGGCAAAGTGTTGTAAACAATTGGCCATAAAGCGGGCGCCAAAATCTTTAAAGGCCAGAGTGGGTCCATGAAACAGTTCAAGACAATAGGTGTTGGCATTGACAGCATGCAATGGTGATTCAAAAACAAAGGTCTTTTTGATGATGTCTTTAAGTGTTTCATCATCAATATTTTCTTCCACAAAGGGTTTAAGGATGTGGAAATTGCGCTCCAATACTGGCATGGCCAACAAAGTT
>JAGRJR010000010.1:0-11951 GCA_020442635.1 Lysobacterales bacterium | reverse complement strand
TGGTATGGTTTGGGGAAAAAACAAGCCCTGGTTGTTACCCAGGCCGGTCCTTACCGCAGTGGCATAATCCACGATTTGTTGGTCGTCTTTGAGGTTATGTAGTTTCATTGAATTTTCCTGGTACCTTGTTGATCAATTTGGCATATGCTGACAAAACCTTCATCAGATTGCAGGTAGTTGAGTTTAAGCCATGAGGCTTGTTGTTGTGCTTCCTCAAGGGTTCGGCAAGCTGAAAAAACAGTGGGACCTGAGCCTGAAATGCCCATGGCCAAGCTGTTCATATCAAGCATGGTTTGCTTGGTTGTTTGAAAATCAGGTAATAATTCAGCACGATAGGGTTCAGCAATTTCATCACTGATCATGGCAAAAGCCAGCTCAAGATTTTTTTCATAACTGGCTGCCACAAAGCCTGCCAGGTTTTGCCCAAAATGAATCAAAGTTTCCCGGTCATAATGCTTAGGCAATAAATCGCGAGCAGCCTGGGTGCTGATTAATACATCTGGATAGGCTAACACCCAGTAAACAGAGTCAAATACGGGTAATTGCAAAGCCACCTGTTGTTGCTTGGGGATCATCAATTGCAAGCCACCTAAAAAGCAGGGAGCGACATTGTCATAATGCAAAGAACCGCTTATTTTGCCTTCTGCTTCACCCATCATTATCAACAGTTTTGAATCATCGAAAGGTTTACCATAAAACTCGTTCAAAGCGACCACAGTGGCCACCACCGAACAGGCGCTTGAACCTAAGCCACTACAAACAGGGATGTTTTTGTCGAGAGTGATTTTTATTGGAGTTGTTTTGATGTTTTGTTGTTGTAAAGCCGCTTCAAATGCCAACACCACATCCCACACAATGTTGGATTCTTTATTGGCTGGGAGTCGTTGTGCAAATTTGCCTTGTAATACGAAATTGTTACTATCTTGATGGGTTTCAACAGTGACCAAATCACCCAAAAGCTCACCATCGATGGGTTTCAATGCCAATCCAAGAGAATCAAATCCAACACTGACATTACCAATGGAAACGGGTGCGAAAACTTTAACCATTTTGTTCATATCAATGTTCCTGCTCCCATGACAAGGTTCTTAACAAATCGCCAAACAAACCGGCTGCAGTAACTGCTGCACCAGCACCATAACCTCGAATAATGAATGGTTTGGGCTGGTAGTATTGGGTATTAATGGCCAGTGCATTTTCACCGTTTTCAATCTCATACAAAGGATGATTACTGTCCACAGCCAAGATTTTTACCGAGCATTTATCGTCTTTGATGATTGCTACATAGCGTAATTTTTGACCTTTATTTTCAGCATGGTCAATCATGTTTTGAAAGGTGTGGTCATAATCGGGTAGCGCTTCCATAAAAGCATCACCATCGGTTATTTTTGCCAGTTCATCGGGTACCACAGCTTGTAAATCGACATCAGATAACTCTAAAGGCATTCCGGCCTCACGAGCAATCACCAAAACTTTTCTCGCCACATCCATACCGTTCAAATCTTCCGCCGGATTGGGTTCTGTATAACCTAAATCGCGGGCTTTCTTTGTTGCAGCCGACAGGCTTAAGCCCTGATGAATTTCACCAAAGATGTAAGACAGAGAACCAGACAATATACCTTCAAATTGCAGTAATTGATCTCCGGCCCGCAGTAAACTTTGCAAATTATCAATCACTGGCAAACCCGCCCCGACATTGGTTTCATACAAAAAACGCCGTTGGTGCTTAATCGCCATTTTTTGTAGTCTGTGATAGTAATCCAATGAATCCGTGTTGGCCTTTTTGTTGGCAGTGACCACATGAAAATTTGCTTCAAGGTATCGTATATAACTCATGGCAATGTCCTGATTACTGGTGCAATCTATAATCACTGGATTGGTCAAATGCGCCTCGCGTACAAAACTTTTTAGGCGATCAATGCTCATGCCCTCATCGCATTGTGCCAATGCCTGTTGCCAATGGTTTAAATCAATGCCTTTGGCATCTAACAGGCATTGCCTGCTGTTGGCAATGCCGACCAGATTCAGTTCAATGTTTTGTTCTTTCAGCCAGATTTGTTGCTTATTGATTTGGTTTATTAACTCCTTTCCAACCGTACCACAACCAACCAAAAAAGCGTCAATACGAGGTTTTTTCAGGAACAATTGTTGGTGACAAACCACCACGGCATCTTCGACCCGCTTGGCACGTACCACAGCAGAAATACTGCGTTCAGAAGAATCCTGCGCAATGGCAATGATGTTGACTCTGGCATGAGACAATGCACTGAAGAAGCGACTGGCGGTGCCTTTTTGCTGGTGCATGCGATCACCAATCAAAGTGATGATGGCCAGGTTTTTCTTACAGTCAATGGGTTCCAGCATACCGTTTGCCAGCTCCAGTTTAAAGGCTGTGTTCAAATACTTGATAGCCGCTTTGGCTTCCTCGCCAGGAACGCAAAAACTGATGCTGTATTCCGATGAAGACTGACTGATCAGAATGACTGAAATATTGGCCTCAGACATGCTGTCAAATACCCGGGCAGCCATACCAACCATGCCTTTCATTCCTGGTCCTGAGACATTAATCATCGCCACATCAGATAAGTTGGAAATGGCTTTTACTGCTTTTTCCTTGGCCGTGGTGCTGGAAATCAGTGTGCCATTTTGGCTAGGATTCAGGGTGTTTTTAATCACACACTGGATTTGGTGTTTAGATAAAGGTGTGATGGTCTTGGGATGCAAAACCTTGGCACCGAAATAGGATAATTCCATGGCTTCCTGATAGGACATTTGCTCTATCAATTGTGCATCTTCTACCAGGCGCGGGTCAACACTGTAGATGCCATCAACATCGGTCCAAATCTCACAGCTGTCCGCACCCGCACAAACTGCCAATATGGCCGCAGAATAATCAGACCCATTGCGGCCCAGCAAGCACAAGTCACCAGCAGGGTTGATTCCATAAAAACCGGGCATCACCGCAATGTTTTCAATGGTTGGATATATTTGTTGAAATAAGCTATGGCTTAATTCAATATCTGCATGAGGCTCATCAATTTCGTCGGTAGTGGTCAGAAACTTTTTGGGATCAATTACCGTAACTTTCTGGTGAGTGCGTAACAGAGTAGCCATTAACAAAGTACTGAATCTTTCTCCGGTAGAAAGAATTTGAGCGGCTGTAATCTTGGGACAAAAGCCAATCAGTGCACAACCTTGAATCAGCTGACGCAACTGATCCAGTAGTTGAGCGGTTTGCTGTTGACTGATACTCACTTCAAAGCCGTTTCGGAATTGAACACAATCGGTACTGATGGTCAGTAATTGTTGACTGATTTGATCAAACAGTTCGGTGTAGTCTGAACCAGTTTGGCATTGTTCCACCAGTTGAATCAATGCATTGGTGATACCTTGTGGTGCTGAAAACACACCAGCCACAGGCATATTTTGTGCTTCGATCAGTTCAACGACCTGGTTAAACTTTTTTGCGTTGGCCAATGATGAGCCACCGAATTTCATCACTTTCATGTTTTTTCCTTCTTTTTGTTCAGCCTAAAAAAAAGCCCGTGAGATTTTCAAGTCACGGGCTTTTTGATGTTTGTACAACGAATCAGCACATGACCTTTTTCAGCCTTGTGGTAATGGTTGTTGTCGTAATCATGTTATTTTGCATACTGCTATATTATTGAGTTTAACTTGAAAATACAACCCTTGATACATCGTGATATAAAAAAACTCACCCTTATTAACTCCAAATGTGCAAAGGGTTAAAACATAACATAAACATTACTCATAGTGATATCTACACTGTGCAATATACAAAGTATCATTAATCACCTTGTAGACCAAGCGGTGAGTGATATCAATTCTTCTTGACCAGGCTCCCTCAATATACTTAAGTTTTTCTGGTTTCCCAATTCCACTGAAAGGTTCTCTCATGACTGATTTAATCAGTTTATTAATGCGTTTTAGAGTTGCTTTATCTTTTTTCTGCCAGTATTCATAGTCTTCCCATGCTTCACGGGTCCACATCAGTTTTTCTATTTTCATCGATTAACTCTCTTTCAATAGCTTCTTTGGAATCAATCTGTGAAAAAGCACTAAACAATCTGACAGCATTTGCTCGTGAGCTAAAAAGATATAACGTTTCTTGAAGAGACTCATAATCTTCTTTGCTTATAACCACTGCTGCTTTCTGTTTATCACCACGAGTTACCATAACTGGCTCGTGATCATTCGTTACTTTGTCAAGAAATGATGCCAAAGAGCTTCTAAAATTAGATGCTGTTATAGCTTCCATCATATTTCTCTCATAATTAGCTTGTCACTTGCCCAACAGGGGTGCCCAAGCATTTCATAATAACTGATGATTGCCACTTGCCCCGCAGGGGTGTGCAACCATCTCGGTTAAGGTACAATATTTCGTACTGTACGATATATTGTACATGTAAAAATGCTTATGTCAACTTCTTTAAAGAGGTAAAAAGCCAGTCGCTTCTGAAACCAACTTCCAGGCCTTTTTCAGGAAAGGTTAAAAAACATCAAATGACAGCCCCAAACCAAAGCTGCGACCACGACTGAAACCGCGGGTGATTTCATCGCCTTGCAGGAACACCACTTCATCATCCAATAGGTTTTTGGCTTTGAAACTGAGTTTCCAGCGCCCGGCAAAAGCGTGGGTGTAAACAAAATCTACCTGATTAAAAGGCTGTTCGTAGATGTCAGGACGACCACTGGTACCGGCTTCAGAGATACGTTCACCGAACTTGTTAAACAAGAGTGAAGCACTGATGCCACGGTCTTTGTTGTCATAGCCCAATTGCACATTCACTACATAAGGTGATTGTCCTTGTAATGGACGTGTGTTGTTGGTTTGACCTGAAGGGCCATCGGTACTTAATTGAATTTCTGAATCGATATAAGCATAGTTGGCACTGGCATAAAAATTTGCGAAACGCTCACCCAAAAACGAAAAATCTTTGTAAACTTCAAGTTCAATACCCGCATTTTCTGCCGCTTCGGCATTATCAAAACTGATGATTCTCGAAGAGCCTGGCAAAATGGTGATCTCGATTGGGTTCTCAAATTCTTTGTAGAATAAACTTAACGAAACAAACTCACCGGGAGAAAAATACTTGTCCCAGCGGATATCGTAATGGGTGATTTTACCTACCACCAAATCAGGATTACCAATGACATTTCTTCCCAGCACAGGGTCTTTAAATTGAGCTGGTGACAACTCTTTGAAATCAGGTCGGGTGGCGGTTTGTGAATAGTTGAATCTAAACTGATGGCTGTCATTCATGATCCAGGTAGAGGAAAAGGCAGGAAACCAGTCGTCATCATACAAGCTGGCTGTAATAGGACTTTCATTCGGATCAAACAAACGGAATGTGGTCACAGACTGGTCAAAGGTTTCACGTCTGGCACCTAATGTGAAACGCAGATTCTCCTTGTAAGCATAATCAATACCATAATAAGTGCCTTTGATGTCTAAATTGGCAAAGTAGTTATCTGTGGCACGGGTCACTTCAATTAATTGATAACCACTTGGATCAATAAAGTCAGGGTTGAGAATTTGGCTCAAGGGGTCGGTACGATCAACCTGGCTAGCCAGAGGACCCACATCTTCAAACACAAAACGTCTGATGTCAGAATTACGGTCTTTATTCACCCAGTTTTGCCCAAACTGGAACATGAAGTCATGATGGTTGCCAAAAGTCAATGGCAGCGATAAATCATAACGTATATTGCGGCTTTGATCAGCCAATGTTCTGAAAACCCTTGAGTTACTGTCATTACGTGTTGAGAACACAAAATCACCTTCATCACGTTGATCATAGCGATAAATGCGGTTATCAGGTTCATCAAATGTGGCTTCGGAATCGGTGTATTGCCACTTCAGTAACAAGTCAGAAAATACCGGATAGCTGTGTTCACCAAAAACTTGTAAAGAGGTCAAATCCCTTTCTGACCAGCGTAATTCATAAATGCGTCTTGAATTACCTAAGTCTTCATTGAAGCCTTCGGCAATCTCGGCAAAATCCTGGGTGCTTCGCAATAACATGTAATTGGCTGCTATCTGGTGCTGGTCGTTGAATTCAATACCTGTGGTAAGGAAGGCACTGGCATTGATGTCTCTGGAGGTGGTTTGTGAGACTTCTTCACTGTCCAAGGATAACTGTGAACCCGATGAAACGATGTAATTTCGTCGCAGCTCAGAGCGAGTTTGAAAGTCACTACCATATTCCAAGGCCGCAGAAAAACCCAATGCTTGTCCTGACTCTAAATCAAACCGCATACCACCCGCAGCATCAAAACCCATGCCAGGATCAATGCTGGTATACCGCAGATCATAATTGCTGTTCAAGGCTTCACCAAAAACTTCCAGTTCTTCGGGACTAAAGCCGCCCTCAAAAAATGGGTTATTGGGTCGCAGTTCAGTATCGCCTGAAATGGCTTCGGCCAATACCCTTGGCATGCGACGGGTACCATCATCAAATCCCGTCCAATCATCATCACCGCCCTGATAGGTTAAGCCATCCTTACCTGTGGTTTGACTATTGTGTCCGTAAGAGAGGCCGAAATTCAAAAAATTTTCTTCAGGTACATTGATGGTGCGTAAAACCACAGATCCACCACCAAATTCAGCTGGCAAATGTGAAGCATAGCCTTTTTGCACCTCAATACTCTCGATGATACTGGTTGGGAATAAGTCCAAAGGCACCACACGACGCGTGGGATCCGGGCTGGGTAGATTGGCACCATTGAGCAAGGTACTGGAATAACGTTCACCCAGGCCGCGAATAAAAATAAATTTACCATCAACCAAAGTTAAGCCAGTGACCCTTTTCAAGGCACCAGCCGCGTCGGAATCTCCGGACTTGCTGATTTGCTCCATACTGAGGTAGTTAGCCACTGAATTGTTCGCTCGACGTTCCTCAAGTACCGAAGCCAAAGAGCCTTCAATGAAGGGTTCAACCACCACGAATTCTGGCAACTCGGCACCAGCTGGCGTTAGTTCAATGTTGACCTGGTTGCCTTCTGGGTTACTTAAATTCAACTTATTTTTGATTTGGCTGTTAAATTGCGCGTGTAACACACTGATGTTGTAAGTACCCGCATTTAATGTGGTGCTGAATCTTCCTTGATTGTCAGTCACTAAATGTTCGGACTGACCAGAAATATATACTTTTGCACCGATTACAGGCCGTTGGTTTTCTGTATCAGTAACAACACCACTGATGGGTACCAAGGGTGTGTCTTTATCTACTGTGACCGATTCTTGAGTAGTTGTATTGGGGTCAACAGAACTTTCAAAATCCACCAGAGGTTGTTCATCACCCTCAACCTGAAAATCAATCAGTAACTGCACCAACTCACCTTCGCGAAGGTTGAGTTCATGTTGGTAGATGGCCTGATTTGCTGAATAAAACTTCAAGGTTTGTTGACCGCTGGCCAAATTCGCGGTGATCTGGCCCATGGTATTGGTGGATCCAATGGTTTGGTTATCAACACGTAACACAATTTCGGGCAAGGGTTGTCCCTTTAGAAATAAAAAGGCATTGATTTTGGCATCTTCTGCAAACACCACAGAAGACATCATCAGCATCATGAGGCAAATAAGCGCCAATGGCTTTGAACGGTTTGGTTTCATAGTTCTGATCACTGGTATGGCATTCCAATCTGCCAAAAAAAGTTGTAATTATTGGCAGCGCCAGGCCTCATCAGCACAGTCTGCCATGATTTTTCGAATTTCTACGGCTTTTTGGAACAGCTGGGTATCGGTGATTCGGGATAAATAGCGCTCGGCTTTTGGATAATCACCGACCTTAAATAAGGCATAGGCCATGGCATATAAAATGTTTTCATCACTGTCAATCCTGACCCGTTTGATGTCATCTTCCATGTTGGCAGCCTGTTCATAATTTTCTAATTCAATCAATAAACCCAAACGCTGTTTCAGTTTTTGTTCCTGATTTTCGATGGTGCTGTTTAAGGTCAAGGCCAAATGTCTTTGACCTGATCGGCGGTACAGCTCAGCCGCTTCACTCATCAGTTGATTATCTGTTAACGCCAAACGGTGCACCAAGTTGGCTGCCGTATCGTAGGATTGGTTGCTGATATAAGTCGCTGCCAGGGCTTTACTGACATCTGCATTTTGTGGAAATATCAACTGGGCTCGCTCTAAAAAGCGCAAAGCCAGAATTAAATTGCCCGATGAACGCAGTGCGTTACCAATGGCTACATAATCACTGGCCTCAGCCTGCTGTTGTTCGAGGTACTTTTGCCCCAATTCTGCAGCCGTAGAATTTAAACCCAGTTCAATCAAATAAAAGATTTTACGGCGTGAAAAAGAGGCGTCTTCGGGGAAAATCAGACTGGCCTGATCCATAACTGCTAATGCCATTTCATGCTCTTTCAATAGCCAATGGGCTTGTCCGCGCATGTGATAAACGGAAGGAATTCGTTCTACTGCTTTACCGGCATCGTTCAAGGCATTAATCGCCAATTGATATTGTTCAGTGGCAAAAGCAGACTGAGCCAGATAAACATTAATCACCGAATCAACTTCGCCCAGTTTCTTAGCGGCCAAAAAAGCATCAATGGCTGCTTGGTGGTCACCTTTGCGAACTTGTAATAAGCCATTGATTATATGAAAACGCTGCCATTCAAAACCTTCAACATCTTTGTCGACTTGTGACAAAGCAATTTCAGCCCGTTCAATGTTATTGTCTTTCAACATCAATGAGGCGAGCTCAAGATAGTTAACCTCATCTTCGATTTCTTTGGCTGATACAGAAAGATTGCACAGCGTTAGAACCAGAAATAAGATGCTGAGAATGTGCTTATTCATGAACTTTTCAATGTAGAGTGAATTAACTTAAATCAAATCTGATGCGTTGTTTGGCCCACGACTTAACTGATTTTCCTTGGTATTGAGCGGGTTCAAAACGCCATTCATTGATGCCTTGCATAGCCACATCATCAAACACACCTTCGGGATATGATTCAACGATTTTCACTTGTTCAATTTCACCGGTGATGCCAATTAATAATGAAAATACCACATAACCTTCAATGCCTTTGGCGCGTGCTCTGGGTGGGTACATCATGGGTGCTTGCCAAACGGCTTTAGGTGATTGATCAACCGTATCATCGGTCATGATAACGCCACTGCCATCACCTAATATGTCACCATCCAAACCATTCAATCCATCCATTGAAAAATCAGGCAGGCCTAAATCAAGACCACCCAATGAACTGTTTAAACCAAGCAACGGTGTTGGTGGTGCCGGACGAGAACGTTGTGGTTTTGGTTTTGGTTTGGCTTTTTGTATTTCCTGTTTGGCTTTGGGTTTTTGCTTTTCGATTTTGATACTGGTAGATTCATAACCTTTGGCCTGGTCCATTAGATTTTCTGAATCGTTAATCAATAACAAAGTACCCAACACCAACACAGTGCCAAAGGCCATAGAGCCCATGGCGGCCATATTTTTCATGATTTTATCTTTTGTTTTCATTAGCCTGCTCCTACTTCTTTCTCAGTTGCTACGCCTACGTCTGATGCGCCAGCCAGACGGGCTTGATCAACCACTTCTACGAGTTTGCCCGAGGGCACATTTTCATCAGTAACCACCAACACAGATTTTTGTGTTTTGGTTTTCAATAAATCTCTCAATCTGGATTGAATCACCCAGGAACGGATGCTTTCACCATCCAGATATACTTCACCTGCATTATCGATATACAGTCGCACGGCTTTGGTGGATGCCGTACTGGAACTGGATGCCGCAGGGCGTTCAAGATCCAGCTTCATGTCTTTGACAAAGGTGGTGCTAACCATGAAGAAAATCAGCAATATAAACACCATGTCAATCAGTGGTGAAATATTAAGATCTTGTACGGTTTCTTTGCTTTCTCTGTATCTCATATCAACTTCTCTCCAACTATCATCAGTCGGTTTCAATGCCCGGAATTGGGCTGCATAAGTAATCTTTCAACTGAGCCATCTCGATTTCCAGTTGTCGTTGTTTTTTGTCCAAAATACCATTCACAATCAGTCCTGGAATTGAAACAGCCAAGCCCATCTGTGTGGTGATTAAAGCTTGAGAAATACCACCTGCGATACCGCCTGACTGTGAGAACAATGACATGTCACCCAAGGAATCAAAAGTTTCAATCATGCCGGAAACGGTTCCCAGCAGACCGAGCAAAGGCGCTACCAAAACGATGGTGGTGATCAGTACTCGATATTTTCTGATTTCATTGGCTTCTTCAGCAAAAGCATCATCCAGGTAACGTCGCAAATCCGGTAGAGCTTGGGCTCGCAGTTTCATCCCCTTTTTGAGTACGCGTACCAATACGCCACGGTGTGTAGGTCGTTGTCCTTTGAGAAAACGATCTACCAGTACCCGGGCACTGCGCAAACTACCTCGACGTAAAGCCATCATGCGATAACCGAGGGTCCACCACAAAACCACAGTGGCTACAATCAGCGGTGGCATCACATAGCCACCCGAAGTGAAATAGCCTTGTAATTGTTGAAGCAAATCACTCATGATGGATCAGGCAAACACCTTTTTATAAACATTGATGGCACGCAAAGCCGCTTTTTCCATGTCGTCCTTGATGCGTTCTGCCCAGCCTGACAAAATATTGCCGAACAACAACGCAGGAATCGCAACAGCCAAACCGACTTCGGTGGTCACCAATGCAATCGATATACCGCTGGATAATAATTTAGGGTCGCCTGTGCCAAACTCTGTGATGATGTCAAAAGTAGAAATCATACCGGTCACAGTACCTAATAAACCGAGCAAAGGCGCTACTGTGGCAATTACGATAATCAATGAACCAAAACGGTTGAGTTGGCCCGATTCATGCAAAATTGATTCTGAAACAATGTCTTCAATATGATCACGATCGCGATCTATATTTCTCAATGCACTGAGTAACACCCGTGCACTGGAGTTCGATTCTTTTTGCGCCAATTTAATGGCAGCATCCACATCTTTCTGCTCAATTTTATGAACTACGCCAGATAATAATTTTTCGGTACTTGCCGAAGCACGGTTAAGGAAAAAGATACGTAACAGAATCAGCAATAAAGCAAAAAGCCCCAAACCAGCAATGATCCATGCAATCAAGCCACCTGAGTTAATGACACTGACGATGGTTTTTTGTTCTTGCTCTTCGATGGCTTTGATTGAAGATTCATACAAGAAGATCGGTAATAAGCCATTGTTCTTGCCCTGGAAAATAGCGGCTGCTGCTTCTGGGTCACTGTCTTGCCAAACCTTGAATTGTCCCTCGCCTGCTGGTGCTAATACGCCTGAACCTTGCTTGCTGTTACCATAGGAAGCAATATGACCCACTTGTAAGATTTGTCCTTGGACAGCGGTACCATCAGTCAAAAAGAATTGACCCGACTGTTGAGTAATGCTGGCTTGCTGTTGAATGGTTTGGTTGGCCAGGTTAACCAGTGTTTTAATTTTTTCTAAATCTCCAAGATTGTTTTCTTCGGCAAAACCTTCAAATCCATGTTCACTCATGGTTGATTTGGCCTGAATGATGGTAGATTCAATCAATCCCTGATTGTCCTGGGCTGATTCAGAGTTGCGTTGAATGGCAAAGATTTCTTCTTCCAATTGACTAGCGGTGGCTTCTGCATTCAATAATTGATTTTCCAATGCAGAAATTTCTGATTCAACTTGACGTTTTTCAGTGGCTGATTGTGTTTTGAATTCAGCCATACGTTTTTTGATGTTATTGACCTGAGAGGTCAAGAAAGCATATTCTTTTTTATAGGCCAACTGTAAATCCTGCTGTGCTTTGGCAGGATCAACAGCCGGTAAAGGTGGCTCAGTGGGAGTTTCTGCTGTAGTGGTATTGTCTTCTTGTGCCATTAAACACTGGCACAACAACAGCAAAATAATAATCAGTGATTTTTTCATCTCAATGTCCTATTT
>JAGRJR010000109.1:2421-8518 GCA_020442635.1 Lysobacterales bacterium | reverse complement strand
CTGATGAATTTTGATTTTGCTTAAAGTCACTTGGCTTAAAATCGGTTTTCTATATGCTACACAAAACGCGTTTATTTGGTGGGGATTATCTTTAAACAAAGCCCTTAAAACTCTAATTTTCAATCATTTATGTGTTGTCGTATTCGACTAATTAGCTGAATCTGAAAAATGCATAAATATTTGGTCTCATAAGATAAACACATTTCATTTTACAGAATATTTCGACCATAAAGAGTGTTCTATACGGCATTTTACTGGTCGACAGTGTGGCACATGGAAGTTCCACCTTGAGTCTATTGGCTCAAGTAGGTCGAAAAACATCAGTTAAGTCGCATTTTAACGGTTAAGTGTTTTTTCAGGAGCGACTAATTAATTGCTGGTTTATCAGCCCGATCATGCAACACAACGATGGTGTGTCCTTTTACATCTAAATGCCCCTGTTCTTGTAAATCCTTAAGCACACGTCCAGCCATTTCTCTGGAACAACCGACGATGCGGGATAATTCCTGTCTTGACACTTTAATTTGAGTACCATCAGGATGTGACAAAGCACCAGGTTCTTTGCATAAATCCAGCAGGGTCCTGGCGATACGACCAGTCACGTCCAAAAAGGCCAGACGGTGAACCTTTCTTGATGTTTGCAATAACCGGTGTGTCAACTGTGTACCAATGGCATAGAGTATATGTTTGGCATCGTCTTTCAATTCATTTTCGAATAACTGTCCCAAACGCAGATAACCAATTTCAGCCACTTCTGTTTTTTCTTTGGATTTAACCATCACCTCACGGCGCTCGGTTTTCATAAACAAACCCATTTCACCAATGAAGTCGCCTTTATTCAAATAAGCCAACACCAACTCTTTACCTTCCTCATTCTCATAGGATATGGCCACCGAACCACTGACAATATAATACAAGGTATTGGCTAGGTCACCGGGTCTGATAATGGTGGTCTTGTTTGGGAACTTTCGACGATGACACATCGAAAGAAAACGATTCAAGGATTCCACATTCAGTTTAAAAAAACTGGAATTCTGAAACCGCTCGCTTAAATACAATTCATCAAATGTTGCGTCATCAAAAGCATCCGACATGATTAATTTCCTCTTTTTCTTTTCACCCTGTAAACAAAACAATATTTATTTTTCACACAACCTTCTGATAATTCTACATTATTTTGACTCATGTTTGAAACACAACTTCACATTCAAGTAACAAGTTCTCACGACAAATATCACCTTGTAAAATGATGAAGCTTTCAATTCCTTGTTCAACAATCAAAGTCTCAAGTATTTCTGCTTGAGCGGGATTACGCAAATAGTAACGATATATTCCGGCATTGACATCCATTTGATAACCACAGGACAGCAGAAGTTGTTCAATATTGTTTAGACTCTCGATAAACTGGCCTTTGATGTCGTTGACATGAACCGTTTCGTGGCCAACCACGCTGGCGGTACCGCTACACATCAACATCCCATCGACCAACATCGCTCGAGAAAACCGGGGTTGTTTGGGCGCGTACTCAAGCGGATATTGCCATGCAGGTACTTGTCTTTGATTCTCAACCACCTGACCAGGCTGCTTGCTGAATAAAAACACAAAACAATTATCACCGTTAAGACTACCAATAGCGGTTGCTGCTGGGTTGGGAATTTGTAATTGAAAATACCGTTCCAACACTTCATGGCGTGCGACACAAAAAGCTTGATACCGTTCTAAGCCATTATCATGGCCATTGATGTCATGAAAATAATTCCATGTCCTGAGTAAATGCGGGTAGTTCAGCTGCTGGCTGATTTGGTATGCCTGAGAATAAACCACATCGACTAATTGGGTAATATTGAAGTTTTTGGAATGATAAATTAACACCAAATGACTCAGAGTGCTGATTTTTGTCACCTCTTCGCACTGTTCAATAGAGACTGCTGAATCATCAATCCAGAATTCACCATAATTATTCGATTGTGCCAACACATCCAATGGAACCACCACATCATTCATTGATTTTTGACTCGTTGGTAAATAATTAAATGACAACAAATAACTGTCACTTTTTTGATTAGACACGGTCAATGGGCAAAAATAATTCACGATGTTAGTTTCAGATTAATTCCATTCAGATGAGGTTGCACATTATCGTCAATTCAGGGGCAGATAACAATGCCGATAAAAAAAGAAAACAAAAATTGCCCTTTATGCCAACCCGTTCACTTAAAATACCCTTTTAGCTGAACGGGCATTACGAATTCAGCGTAACCAAAAAAACGATTTATTACCCTATTATCATGGCATTACAATTACATAACAGCTTAACTGGACAAAAAGAAGTATTTAAACCCATAAATCCTGATCGCGTAACCATGTACCTGTGTGGCCCGACGGTTTATAACTATGCACATATTGGCAATGCCCGGCCCGCTGTGGTATTTGATGTCTTAAATCGGTTACTCAGGGTACATTACCCCAATGTGGTTTTTGCGCGCAACATCACTGACATTGATGACAAAATCAATAATTCAGCGATTGAGACTGGCCGTACCATCAAGGATATTTCTACGGAGTATGCCATAGCGTATAACGAAGACCTAAAAGCTTTGGGTGTATTGATGCCTGATATAGAGCCTTATGCCACAGATCATGTGGAAGAAATGATACAAATGATTGAATCATTGATTGAAAAAGGCCATGCCTATGAAGCCGACGGACACGTTTTGTTTCAAGTGGAAACTTATGACCATTATGGTGAGTTATCCAAGCGGTCATTGGATGATATGTTGGCAGGTGCCAGGGTTGAAGTAGCGACATATAAGCGCCATCCTGGTGATTTCGTTTTGTGGAAACCATCCGACGAAACTTTGCCCGGCTGGGAAAGCCCATGGGGGCGCGGCCGTCCAGGCTGGCATATTGAGTGTTCTGCGATGGCTGCTAAACATTTAGCTAAAACCATTGATATTCACTGCGGAGGTAAGGACTTGATTTTTCCTCATCATGAAAATGAAGTGGCGCAAAGCTGTTGTGCTAATGACACCAGAAACTTTGCCAATTACTGGGTACATAATGGCTTCATCACCATGAGCGATCAAAAAATGTCCAAATCTTTGGGTAATATCCAATTAATCAGAGAAGTGCTGGCAGAAGTTACTGGTGAAGTGGCTCGCTGGGTATTACTCTCAGCCCATTACCGACAATCAGTAAATTGGTCAGCTGAAACAGTTGAACAAGCAGAAAAAACCATAGATCGTATCTACAATACTTTACGTGATGTGCAAGACATTCCAACCACTGCTCATGCGATGATTGATCCTGAAATATTGGCAGCCCTGGATGATGATTTAAATACCCCCAAGGCTTTTGCCCGCATCAACCAAATGGCCAAAACCTTAGCAAATACTGCGTCAATGGAAAAAAAACAACAGCTTAAATCCGACTTATTAAAGAGTTGCTCCATTTTAGGGGTGTTACAATCTGATCCAGAGGCTTGGTTTGCCCAAAAGCAAGATGTTGACCAGGACATTAAAGACACCGTGGAACAGTTGATTGCTGAACGCAAACAAGCCAGGAGTGAAAAAAATTGGGTTCGATCTGATGAAATCAGAGACGCATTAGATGCCATGGGAGTGGTACTTGAAGATTCTGCCGAAGGCACACGTTGGAGTTTGAAATGACAGAAGAAATGATGGATGGACAACTTGAAATCATCGAAACATTTGATATGTTTGACGATTGGATGGAAAAATATCAATACATCATCGATTTAGGCAGACAGCTAGAACCGATGGATGAGTCACTGAAAATTGATGAAAATCTGTTACAGGGTTGTCAATCACGGGTTTGGCTGGTGCATGAGTTCAAAAATGGTAAGTTACATTTTCAAGCCAACAGCGATGCAGCCATAGTCTCTGGTCTGATTGCTTTGGTGATGACCATTTACTCCAATCAAACACCCAAAAAAATCATCGAAACAGAACCCGACTTTATTGAATTGATTGGACTGGCCTCTCACCTGTCATCAACCCGCAGTAATGGACTTAATGCAATGATCGATAAAATTAAAAATACCGCTGAATCTTATCAATAAAAAAAGGGCACTGATTGTAGCGCCCTTTTTAATACTTTCAATTAATATCAATTATTGAAACTCAATACTCCAGGAATCAATATAACCAGTGTCTTGTCTTGCACGGTCTTTGACCCGTAATTTCCAAACGCCGTCTGCATTAATGCTACCAGCATTAACTGAAACGGTTTTGCTCAAATTGTCCGTACTGTCATTGGAGTTGGTTCTGCTGTGCAAGGTCACAGAAGATCCATTCGGCGCTTCTAAAAAGACTTCCAGGTCGCCGCGCCAAGTATGAACAATTTCAAATTTCACCTCAACCGTTCCAGCTGTGCCTGTGCGATTGACATCTATGTTACTGGTGATACCAGTGGAATTATTATCAGGAATATTGACATTGCTGGTATTTTGCCAAAACGCTTGCTGATTACCACCTCCATTGGACTCAGTAAAACTACCAGTCAAATTCAAACCAGTGTATGCGCTGTACCCACGAACCAGAACATGGTAGGTACCAGCCTGAACATTGCTAATGTCACAAGTTTCATTACTTGAAGAAGTCCAGGAACGACAGTCGTAACTACTTGTAGATGGTGCTGAACCAAACTTAACGTATAAGTCTGCATCAGGATCACTTCCAGTAGTTACAAAACTTAAATCTGTGGCTCCAGAAGGAACTACCATGGTGTATCTAAGTTCGCTACCCGCGCCACCAGATAAACCAGTCACAGCCACACCATTGCTTAAAACATTACCGCCTGGAGGTGGAGGTGGTGGCGTTGAACTGAGAGAAGCAATCGCTGCAGCCGCATTGGCATAACCAGCACCACAAATCGAAGTGGTACATTGATGATCACCTACACTGGCAAATGAATCTGCGGTACTTTTAATCACTTGCTCCACTTCAGCTGGCGTTAAACTGTTATCAACTGACTTTATCAAAGCAGCCAAACCTGCCACATGAGGCGAAGCCATGGAGGTGCCTTGCAACCAGTCATACGAGTCTGAGCCGGGTGAGGTTGTACCACTGTTATACGTGGACAGAATCATTTCATTGGTATGCACGGTTCCACCACGACAATCCGAAGCAGATGTCGGTTCCGCGTTTGAACTTGGATCACACAAGTCACCGCCTGGTGCAGTGATATCAATCGAAGAACCGTAATTTGAATAATACGCTCTTGAACCATCTTTTGCACCTGCAGCAACGGAAATCACATTACTACAGTTTGCTGGTGGATAACCTGAACTTGAATTGTCATTACCCGCAGCCACCACCACAGTCGCACCGGCATTAACCGCAGCATTGATGGCGCTTGAATATGTGCTTGAACAAGGTGCTGGACTGGCTGATCCTAAACTCATGTTAATGACATCTGCCGGATTATTGTTAGTTGGCACACCTGAAACTGATAGACCAGCGGCCCAACGGATACCATCAGCAATGTCAGATAATGATCCACCACACGTACCCAAGACACGAACTGGTACTAAATTAACACCCCAAGCCACACCCGCGACTCCAGTACCATTATCAGAAACAGCGGCAATGGTTCCAGCTACATGTGTTCCATGCCAAGAAGAATCCTGAGCAGCGTTATCGCCACATTGATTCTCTGTTACCCAATCACCCGGATCCTGAGCATTGGAGTCACGACCATTACCATCATTGGAAACGGATGTACTGGATATCATGTCATATTGACCAACCACATTGCCAGCTAAGTCAGCATGGGGACGGTAACCGGTATCCAATACCGCCACGGTTACTGCTGATGAGCCAGTAGTTTCATCCCAAGCACCTGGCAGATTCATGCCTCCTGCGCTGTTGTGATAATGCCATTGTTCATTGTATCGACTGTCATTGGGTGTACGATAAGCGATTACCCACTCATCTACTTCAGCATACTCAACTTCTGGTAAGCTGTTAATGGCCTCGACCACAGCTTCAAAATCTGCTTGAGTTGATTTATTGCTATCAACCAATGTGATGACTTCTGCATCACCTGACATTAAACGCTTGAATTGGAGTTCTGC
>JAGRJR010000109.1:0-2321 GCA_020442635.1 Lysobacterales bacterium | reverse complement strand
TGAGTTGATTTATTGCTATCAACCAATGTGATGACTTCTGCATCACCTGACATTAAACGCTTGAATTGGAGTTCTGCGCCAACTTTTTGGCTCAACTCCGAAACTTTACCAATTGCGACTTTTTCATTGGCCGATTTTTTATCGCTTTTGTATTTGACAATGATGTTTCTGGCCAACGGATGGGGTTGTGCCTTGAATGAGTGAATGGTACTTGCCTGGACTTGCATTTGGTTTACAAAACCAGGTAAATCATCAGGTGCTTCACCCCTTTGGGCACTGGCATGAGTGGAAACTACCGCAGCCAATGTGACCACAGCAGGCACAGCATATTTTCTCAATGCTTTCATGAAATACTCTCCTCTTGTTTTATTTATACGTGAGATCCTCTTTGGGATTTCATCTTTATTAGCTTGACAAATTTCAAGCGCAGTACACTCTATCACAAATAATGACAACATCGATGGAAATTTTACGAAAAATCAAGATCGGACACTCTGTCCTCTATTTTTTTTTTTTTTTTTACTTTAATATCAAACACATATACCGCAACTAAAAATATGTGAAATTCATCACAAATTGTAGTTATAATGGCCAAATGACTTATATTATGACTGGAATCGAGGGTTATCAACTCTCTGAAATAGACCTTAAAAACCTCAATCATCCACTTACTTGTGGGGTGATTTTTTTCAAAAGAAATTTCAAAGACTACTACCAGCTACTTAGCCTGGTAAAGCACATCAGGGCGCTTAAAGGTCAAGATTTTATTTTGGCTGTTGACCAGGAAGGTGGTCGTGTGATTCGCTTTGGACTGCCTTTTACCCAGTTACCGCCCCTTGGCCATATCGGTGAAATTTTTCAAAAACACGCAGAAACTGGTAAAACCATGGCTCACTTACATGCCTGGCTGATGGCTACCGAATTACTGAGCATCGGAATAGATTTAAGTTTCGCGCCAGTACTTGATCTCGATAATGGCAGTGATGTGATTGGAGACAGAGCCTTTTCAAATGAACCTAGTCAGGTAACAACATTGGCCGAAATTTATTGCCAAAGCATGCAATCGGCTGGCATGAAAACCACTGCCAAGCATTACCCGGGTCACGGTACGGTAAAAGCCGATTCACATTTTGAACTTCCAACTGACCATCGAGCTTACCAAGACATAGAACAACTTGATTTACAGACTTTTACAACCTTGATACCCACTGGTTGTATCGATGCCATGATGTTATCACATGTGATTTACAGTGATATTTGTGACCAGCCGGCTGGCTATTCAACACAATGGCATCAACAAATCCTGCGTCAACAACAAGGTTTTAATGGCGTTTCCATCAGTGATGACCTGGGCATGAAGGCAGCTGAATGTGTGGGCAACATCCAGCAAAGGTATCAAGCCTGTGTAGCCGCGGATATTGATTTAACCTTGTTGTGTCAACCGGATTTATGTACCGAACTGTATTCAAACAATCGTTTGAAATATTTACCCAATCACCCTGAAAAATTGATTAAAATAATGCGCTTGCAAGGTCAATCCACCCTTGAAACCAACAAGCCGTTTTGGGAACAGTTCAGGTGGCAGCAAGCCAGAAAAGCTTTGGTGACATTATTGGCCCAACACAAACCCTGAAAGAGATTTGAGAATGACAGCTGAAAATTACCCCAATCTGTTCGCACCTTTGAAAGTAGGCAACAAAACCATCAACAACCGGGTGCTGATGGGTTCCATGCACACAGGCTTGGAAGACCGTGCCAAAAACTATCCCAAATTGGCTGAATATTTTAGACAACGGGCAGCCGGTGAAGCGGGCATCATTGTGACCGGCGGGATTGCACCCAATGTGGCAGGCTGGGTAGCGCCTTTCTCAGGTTTCCTGAAATATGGGTTTCAGGTTAAAAGACACAAACTGGTAACCGATGCGGTCCATCAGGAAGGTGGTTTGATTTGTATGCAAATCTTACACTCTGGACGTTATGGCTACCACCCATTCAATGTTTCAGCCACTGACAAACAATCTCCCATCACCCCTTTTAAACCCAAAAAGCTGACCGACAGAAAAATTCACAAACAAATCAGGGATTTCGTCAATTGTGCCAAATTATCACAAAAGGCTGGTTATGACGGTATTGAGATCATGGGTTCGGAAGGTTATCTGATCAACCAATTCATTTCACCCAGAACCAATGACCGTGACGATCAATGGGGTGGATCATTTGAAAACCGCACCCGCTTTGCTTTGGAAATTGTCAAACAAACCCGTCAAGCTGTGGGTGAAGATTTCATCATTATTTTCAGATTGTCAATGTTGGAGTTGGTA
>JAGRJR010000108.1 GCA_020442635.1 Lysobacterales bacterium | reverse complement strand
AAGTGCTTGATGTTGATCATGTGATTATTTGTGCCGGACAGGTTTCCAACAAAGACCTGTATCAGGAAAAAGACCACTATCACATCATTGGCGGCGCTGACTTGGCAGCAGAGCTGGATGCCAAGCGAGCCATCAAACAAGGTACCCTATTAGGCATGAAACTGTAATAACATGAAGCCGACTGAGCACAGTTGTGAACATGAGACTCATAAAGTCTTTAATCAATCTGTGCCATTGGAAAATTACAATCTATTGACTACAGACCCTACATTAAAGGATTTGTTGCAGTCATCTCAGGCTGAATGGGGTCTTGAATTGGTAAAACAATTGGGTCAAACCTTGGGCAAATCTGAATGGATCAAAAAAGGCTTTCAGATCAACGAATACACCCCAAAATTCAACAGTCATGACACCCGCGGTCATCGCATTGATGAAGTCGACTTTCATCCGGCTTACCATGAATTGATGCAATTGGCTTTTGAATACCAAATCCCCACCCTACCCTGGCGTCAGGATAAGCAGGGCGCACATAAAGTGCGCATGGCCTTGAATTACCTGTACAACCAGAATGAAGCTGGCAGTGCTTGTCCCTTGACCATGACTTTTGCGGCTTTTCCGGTTTTAGGAAAAAATTCATTCACTGAGCACTTGCAGCAACAGATTCTCAACAGCAAATACGATCCGGCCAATCGCCCGCTAAACCAAAAAGATGCTGCCACACTCGGCATGGCCATGACGGAGAAGCAAGGTGGTACCGATGTTCGGGCCAACACCAGTTTTGCTGATCCACTGGATGATGACCGTCAGGAGTTTTCAATAACCGGACACAAATGGTTTTGTTCTGCACCCATGTGCGATGCATTTCTAACACTGGCCCAAACTGAACAAGGATTAAGTTGTTTCTTGTTACCGCGCTGGAAACCAGATGGCAGCAAAAACGGCATGTTGGTGCAAAGACTGAAAAACAAAATGGGCAACCGCTCCAATGCTTCTTCCGAAGTCGAGTTTCGCAATGCCTACGCACAATTACTCGGCGAAGAAGGCCGTGGTGTGGCCGTTATCATCGAAATGGTGGCCCTGACACGTTATGACTGTATGATTGGCTCCTCTGCTTTGATGCGTCAGGCATTGGTGCAGGTTATACACCATTGTTCACAACGCAAAGTCTTTGGTAAAACATTGATCGATCAACCACTGATGCAAAATGTGATGGCTGATTTATGCCTCGAATCAGAAGCCTCTTTGATGATGACCGCTCGGGTTGCCGATGCTTTGGATAACGGTGAATCAGATTTGGTGCGTTTAATGACGGCTGTAGGTAAATACTGGATTTGTAAACGGGCCTCCAGCTTTATTGGTGAAGCGCAGGAATGTCTGGGCGGACTGGGTTATATCGAAGACAGCATCTTGTCACGACTCTACCGGGAAGCTCCGGTCAATTCGATCTGGGAAGGCAGTGGCAATGTGCAATGCCTTGACGTGCTGCGTGCCTTGCACAAAGAGCCCGAATCATTGGCCGCTTTTATGGATGAATTACAGTCTGCATCGGGTATCAATGATGACTATGATGCTTACCTGCAAGCCTTAACCACCGAATTACCACAAATCAACGAGTCACAAGCACGCTTCTACGTAGAACGCTTGGGCAAAGCCATGGCCGCCTGCCAACTACTCAAACAGTCTCCTGAATTTGTGGCCAACGCCTATATTGAATCTCGTTTAAAACGAGCAAGAGGCTTGAACTATGGTTGTTTATCGGATGATATAGACTTGATGTCTGTTATTAACCGGTCTTTTATTGCACCGAATTAATACCATGCGCTTGTAGGGTGGGCTCTGCCCACCAAATACATCACATTTAATATCAAGTTAAGATGGGCAAAGCCAAAGCCCATCCCTATATTTTAAGAATCAACAAAACTTCGCTTCTGTTATCACCATATAAGTAAAGCCATTCTCACTTGGTGTTCTATATGCTCCAATTGCATCAGTTAATTTTGCAAGTACAGCAGTCATTTCCCAACCATCGACCTCATCAGCTAACCAAAGACCAGATCTGAGTTTTAATAAATTTAACTCTTCTCCTTTCTCTTTGACAATTCTTGAACCTGATTTGACCAATTCGGCAAGATGAGTATTTGCCCAAGCCCACATCCATGTTTTTGATTGTGAAGATAATGAGCCTGAAAAATGTATATTTGCCTCAACCTTAGGTTTATTGTTATGGCTAAAAATCAGCTTTCCTGTTTCCTGATACCAATCCCACCTTTCATAATCATTTATCTTAAATTCATTAGCAAAATCATCTTGTTTTTCAGATAAATACTGACAGCTTTCAGAAATCAAGTGATGGTACCTTTCCTCAGATTCAACCCAATTCGCTTGCCTAATATTCTGATAACATTCACAACAGATTAATTTTATATCAGCAAATTTCTCAGATTCCTTATTCCAACCATCTGTTTCATCTAATTTATCTTCACAATCATTACACCAAGCAACTGGGTATAACTCATCTGGATTTTCAGGGTTGTAATTTAGATTAAACCCTAATTGTTTCCCTTGAATTAAATGTTGGCAAACAAACGCTTGATCTCTCAAACCATGTCGGTCACATTTGATCTTATTTTCTTGGCTCATCCCTTACCTTTTGTTAAAGCTTACTGATGATAAAAATCCTTAATCGAAAACGCCAATTCCAGGGCTTGCTCATAATTCAAACGCGGATCTACTTGGGTGGTATAAGCTTTGCTTAAATCGGCTTCTTGCAAGGCTCTGGCTCCACCCAAACATTCTGTGACATTTTCACCGGTCAGTTCCAGATGAACACCACCCAGGTGTGAACCGTTGGCCTTGTGCACTTTGAATGACATTTCCACTTCTTTGCTGATGTTTTCAAAACGACGGGTTTTGTAACCATTAGAAGTTGACTCGGTGTTGCCATGCATGGGATCGGCACACCACACCACGTCAAGGTTGGCTTTTTGAGCCGTTTTAATCAGTCTCGGCAAATTATCTTCTATGTTATTGGCACCAAAACGATGGATTAAAGTCAGTTTACCGGCTTCATTCTCAGGATTTAAGGTTCGACACAAATCAATCAAATGATCACTGTCGGTTTCTTTACCAATTTTGACACCAATGGGGTTTTCTACACCACGCAACAATTCGACATGGGCACTGTCAATCTGGTTGGTTCTGAGGCCAATCCAAGGAAAATGAGCACTTAGATTAAAGTAACCATCCTGTCTGGGTACTTGTCGGGTCAACGCCTGTTCATAATGCAAATGCAAGGCTTCATGTGCTGAAAAGAATTCAACACTGGACAGGTTATTAACCTGACGACCTACTAAAACTTCTGCGAAGTTAATTGATTCTTTGATTTTACTGACCAAGGTGTGAAATTTTTCTGCATTAGGCGAATGTTTAACCCAAGCCAAATCCCAGTACTCTGGATGTCTGATGTCAGCGAAGCCGCCATCGACCAAAGCACGAATAAAATTCATGGTCATGGCTGAGTAGTGATAGGCTTCCAGCATTTTGTCAGGATTAGGAATTCTGGCAGCTTCAGTGAAGTCATTTTCATTGACAATATCACCTCGGAATGACGGTAAACTCACGCCATCACGGGTTTCCATATCCGCAGATCGTGGTTTGGCGTATTGTCCGGCAAAACGGCCAACGCGTACTACAGGTATTTGACAACCATGAATCAATACCAGACTCATTTGAATCAATACTTTCAGGCGGTTGGAAATGATTGAAGAATTACAATCGTCAAAACTCTCGGCGCAGTCACCACCTTGGACCAGGAATCGTTCTCCTCTGGAAACTTCAGCCAGGTATTTCTTTAATCGTTTGATTTCCCAGGATGTTACCAATGGCGGTAATGATGACAACTTATCCAAGGCTTTTTGTAAATGCACCTGATCTGGATAATTGGCTTGCTGTCTGATGTTTTTATTTTTCCAGCTGTCTAAGCTCCAATTATCAATCTGAGCATTGTTTTTTAACGATTTCATGATTCTTTGATTCTAATAAACATCCAAAGGATGGTGTAAATAAACAGACCAATGAAACAAATCAAGGTCCAGGCAGGCATACTTAAGCCAAGGAATTGCCATTGTATGTCGGCACAATTTCCTGAGGCTTTCAGTACTGAAGAAACGGCTTCCCAAATCGATGAATCTTCCAACATCATTTGTAAACTGGGACCACAATCAGGCACCAGCTCAGGTGGTAATCCTTGCATCCTGACATGATGACCGGCCAAGCCAATGCCACAAGCTGTGGTCAATAAAATGAGCGCTCCAAAGATTTTTCTACCCCAATATTGTGCTGGCTTGAAACAGGCAAGAAAATACAACAAACCAATAACGATAAAGACCACACGTTGCAAAATACATAAATTACATGGCATCAAAAACAAAACGTGCTCTACATACAAAGCATAGGCTAATAATCCAACGCAAGTAAGAAAGGGTAATATGGTCAGTAATCTGAACTGGTTTTTTGTTAATGGGTTGGTCAATGTTCCGAGCATTTCAAAGTCAATTTGGGTCAAAGGTGTAGAGTAACAAATATAGACATTATCGAACACCCCTTATTCAATTTATATCTGAAATTTTGCAAAAAAAAAGCCCGGTTAGAAAACCGAGCCTTTATCGCAGTATGTAGAAACCACTTATTCGCTGTCAGCTACTTCAACAGCTGCTGATTTGATTGGACGATCAACCAACTCAACAAAAGCCATTGGGGCATTGTCACCAGCTCGAAATCCACATTTCAAAATTCTCAAGTAACCACCTGGACGTTCTTGATAACGAGGACCCAATTCTGTGAATAATTTATTCACGATTTCTTTGTTTCTTAATCTTGAGAAAGCCAAACGTCTGTTAGCAACAGAGTCAACTTTACCCAAAGTGATTAATTTTTCAGCTACAGAGCGCAATTCTTTGGCTTTAGGAACAGTTGTTTTGATCAACTCATGCTCAAACAAAGATGCCGCCATATTTTTGAACATGGCTTGTCTGTGTGACGAAGTTCTATTTAGTTTTCTACCTGATTTTCTATGACGCATGATATTGCCCCTTATCCGATAAGACGCTCAGCAGTTCTGATCGCTGCTGGAGGCCAATTTTCTAAACGTACACCCAGAGTTAATCCCATCTCTGAAAGTACACCCTTGATTTCGTTCAAAGATTTTTTACCCAAGTTTGGAGTTTTCAGTAACTCAACTTCGGTTCTTTGAATCAAATCACCAATGTATTGAATGTTTTCGGCTTTCAAACAGTTCGCAGAACGAACGGTCAATTCTAACTCATCAATTGGTTTCAAAAGAATTGGATTCAGTTTTTCTTCCTCTTCTTTTTCTTCAACTGTGGTTTCAATTTTGAAATCAATGAAGATAGCCATTTGTTCTACCAAAATTCTGGCAGCTGTTCTTACAGCGTCTTCTGCTGAGATAGAACCATCTGTGTCTATATCCAAAATCAATTTATCCAAATTGGTTTTTTGGTGTAAACGCGCATTCTCAACTTCATAAGCCACACGTTTAACTGGGCAGAAACTGGCATCCAGTACCAATTGGCCAATAGGACGTGACTCTTCATTTGAAATGCGATTAGTTGATGGGTCATAACCCACGCCTTTTTCGATTTTCAAGCGCATTGAAATTGATGCTTTTTTATCCAAATGACAAATGTGTTGATCTGGATTAGCCACTTCAACGCCATCTGGTAATTGAATATCAGCCGCGGTTACTTCCTGACCTGTTACATTAATCATGGCTTCAGCCTCATCACGATCTGGCATGATGAACGACAATGTTTTCAGGTTCAACAGGATCTCAACCACGTCTTCTCTAACACCTTCCAGTGTAGAGAATTCATGCTGAACACCGTCTATGTTGACTTCAGTCACTGCACAACCAGGAATTGAAGACAACAAGATTCGGCGGAACGCATTACCAATGGTATGACCAAAACCTCTTTCCAAAGGCTCGATAATGATCTTTGCACTGTAATCTGAACGTTCGTTGACTTCGACCACTCTGGGACGAAGTAATCTTGCTAATATGTCAGACATAATTATTCTCTCTATAAAGGGTTATTATTTAGAGTAAAGCTCTACAATCAGGTTCTCGTTGATGTCAGCTGGCAATTCGTCACGGTTAGGAACAGATTTAAACTGACCAACCATTTTCGCTGCATCGACAGAAACCCAATCAGCGAATAAGTTCATTTCGCCCCATAGCTCCAATGCCTGTTTAATACGCAATTGTTTTTTAGATTTTTCTCTGATCTCAACTTCATCACCAGCTTTAACTTGGTAAGAAGGGATGTTACAAACTTGACCGTTGACCAAAATTGATTTATGGCTCACCAATTGGCGCGCTTCATTTCTGGTAACAGCAAAGCCCATGCGGTAAACCACGTTATCCAAACGTGATTCCAAAAGTTTTAACAGGTTTTCACCGGTAGCACCTTTTTGTCTCGCTGCTTTTTTGTAATAGTTAACAAACTGCTTTTCCAATACACCATAAGTTCTGCGAACTTTTTGCTTTTCGCGTAACTGTAAGGCGTAGTCAGAAGGTTTGTTTCTTTTAGCTGCCAAACCATGCTGCCCTGGAGGAACGTCAAGTTTACACTTGGTCTCCATCG
The DNA here is from genome assembly GCA_020442635.1 of Lysobacterales bacterium. GTDB lineage: Bacteria > Pseudomonadota > Gammaproteobacteria > Xanthomonadales > Marinicellaceae > Marinicella. Next base: position 2,064 of record JAGRJR010000108.1, on the reverse strand, counting down.
CACGGGCTGGACTTTTAGTCATCAAATCGACGCCTTCACGACGTGCCAATTTACATTTTGGACCTAAATATCTTGCCATTTTATATCTCCTTACACCCTACGTCTTTTCGGTGGTCTACAACCATTGTGAGGAATTGGTGTAATATCAATGATGTTAGTTACACGAAAACCTAAGGCGTTTAACGCTCTAACAGATGATTCTCTGCCTGGACCTGGACCTTTAATTCGAACTTCAATGTTTTTCATACCGTATTCCTTAGCCACTTGACCTGCTCTATCAGCAGCTACCTGTGCAGCAAATGGGGTACTTTTTCTTGAACCTCTAAATCCAGACCCACCAGCCGTTGCCCACGACAAACCATTACCTTGTCTGTCAGTGATCGTGATGATGGTATTGTTGAAAGACGCGTGTACATGCGCGATGCCATCAACAACAGTTCTTTTAATTTTCTTTTTAGTTTTTTGTGGTCTTGCCATTACAATTCTCTAATCTGATATCGCAATTGATATAAAATGTATCAATTAACGTTTAATTGGTTTTTTAGGACCTTTACGCGTACGCGCATTTGTTTTCGTTTTTTGACCACGAACAGGCAAGCCTCTTCTGTGTCTTAAACCACGATAACATCCTAAATCCATCAATCGTTTGATGTCCATCGCAACTTCACGACGCAAGTCACCTTCCACATCAAATTCAGCCACTTCTGCACGAAGTTTATCTAAGGCGTCTTCATCCAATTGCCCAATTTTTTGAGCTGGATCAACACCCGCTTTTTCGCATATCGCATAGGCTCTGGTTCGGCCTATACCATAAATACTGGTCAAGCCAATCCAGGCATGCTTATGCACTGGTATATTTACACCCGCAATACGAGCCATTTTTTACTCCTTAATTCCTCAAAAAAAGACCGCTGTTTTAATGTAAAAATTCAAAACAGTAACCTTTTCTATTACACTAAAAGGTCATAAGACCTGATTTCTTGCGCAAAAAGACCCTTGGAAAAACATTTTCCAAGAGCTTCCTTACGAAAAGGGCGCAAATTATATAACATCGAATAAAGCAATGCCATTATTTTTTCAAACAATGGCATTGCGTTTAATGTTGACGTTTTTTAGTTACCGGCGAATCCTTGTAGAACGCTGGTAATTTTTAATATTCGATTTCTTCAATACTGAATCATATTGTTGAGAAACCAGGTGGTTTTGTAGTTGCGCCATGAAATCCATAGCTACCACAACCACGATCAACAAACCAGTACCACCCAAAGCAAAAGGTACGGTAATAAACTGGCTCATCACATCTGGCAACAAACTCACACCCAACAGGTATAAAGATCCCCAGAAGGTCACTCGATTCAACACACCATCCAGATAAGCTGATGTTTGTTTACCCGGTCTGATACCAGGAATCACAGCGCTCTGTCTTTTTAGATTATCAGCTGTTTCATCAGAATTGAATGTCAACGCCGTATAGAAGTAAGCGAAGAACACAATCATGGTGCCGAAGAAAATCATATACAGAGTATTACCTGGAGATAATTGCTGAGAAATATCAGTCAACCACTCAAAACCTGGTTTCTGCCCCACGAAGTTCGCAATTGAACTTGGTAATAAAATTAACGATGAAGCGAAAATGACCGGAATCACACCTGACATATTGACTTTCAAGGGCAAATACGATGTTTGTGCTTGGGTTGCTTGTCGGCCACCACGTCGTGCAAACTGCATAGTGATGCGGCGCTGTCCCCTTTCAACAAAAACGATGAAAGCTGTTAAAGCCAATGCCAACACCAACAGGAAGATAGCCCACAAAGCGTTCAATTGACCTTCACTGACCAATTGGAATACCGAAACAACAGCACTTGGTAAACCAACTACGATGCCGGAGAAAATCAACAAAGAAATACCATTGCCGATACCACGTTCAGTGATTTGTTCACCCAACCACATCAAAAACATGGTGCCTCCTGTTAGTGATACGGTAGCCGTAAACAGAAAGCCAAAACCTGGTTGAGGAACCACTGGAATACCGCCAGTATCAAATGTTTGCAGCGCAGAAGTGAT
>JAGRJR010000107.1 GCA_020442635.1 Lysobacterales bacterium | reverse complement strand
TAAAAACGAAGCCAACCCGGCAGAAGATGCGCATGGACACTTGGATTATTTGGCACCGTCAATGGTCAATCTACAACTGGCACAGGATCGTCACCCAGACATCAGATTCCACAATACAACGGAAACCTTGAAAGCATAAATTTTGCGCGGATTTTTTTCAATTAACTTCTTGACAAAACACCCAATTGATAAGAAAATTCGCGCTCTCGATTCGTGGCTATATAGCTCAGTTGGTTAGAGCACAGCATTCATAATGCTGGGGTCCCAGGTTCAAGTCCCGGTATAGCCACCAACTTTCCCCTTTTATATCATGCACTTGTAAACCTATCGCTTTTGCGCTGGTTTTCGCTTTGACAACTTTTTGGATGTATTGGCTATCTAAATGTCAAAAAAAACATACAAAAAGATTGGCTTGTTCATTGACCATAAAACAAAAAGTCATCACCTTTTCAAAGCTATGTAGCACTACCTAAAGAAATATTTCCGCATTTTAATGGATCAAAAATTTACGTTTTAATACGTTAATAAAACTAAGTATATTTAAAAAAATTCAGAATTCGAACTTTAAACATTTTATTTTCTGTTTGCAAAAATAACATCTAAATAGTTAAAATCTTTTTGAGAGAAATTAACACTAACTTAACTTTATTTAAGGGGAAAATTCATGAACAAATGCACTACAGCGACTAAGATCGCCTCTCTGACTATGCTATTTTGCAGTTTTGTTGCTGCCGCTCAAGAAACCATGCCATTACCAGGTCACTCCGGTAATTTTAACGGTAATGCTCGTGGTTATTGGTTTACAGCGCCAGAAGACTTTACCGTGGTATCACTTCGAGTACCTGACGATTTCAGCACCAACCCTCAATCTATTGAGTTTATTCGGTTTAATTCAGGACCACCGCCACTTTGGTCCTCTACCACCAATGATTTCACATCGCTCTTCAGAGTAGTCAATGATCCTACAGGAAATGCGTTACCTGTTGCTTTACAGATTTCCAATGGTGATCATGTAGGTGTTTTGGGTGTTCGTGGAGATGTCAACTCCTATGCGACAGCACCTTATGTTTCACAAATTGGCACCCATTCTGTTACTTTAACCAGAATGGGGATGCAATTCTTTTTAAGCTCTACCAATGCCCAGCAAATTTTTCAAGAAAGTGGTGGAAGCCTTTCAAGGGTTGAGATCACTTACCTTTTGGGTACGTTTTATGGTGTCAGGGCTACTGTGAATAATTTAAATGGCAACTTGGTATTACAAAACAACAGTGGCGATAACCTCACTGTAACACAAGACGGTACGGTTCAGTTTGACACATTGTTGGCCGATACTGAAAATTACGATGTGACAGTATTTTCACAGCCTGCCAATCAAGTTTGTACTGTCAGTAACGGAGTTGGCACAATTACATCAAACAATGCTGATGATATTCAAATTGATTGTGAGAATATGTATATTATAGCAGGAAGTGTTGATGGATTAATTTCTGATAACTCAATGACCTTACAAAATAATTTAAACGATGATTTGATTATTAACGATAATGGTGTCTTCATATTTTCAGAACAAATTTTGAATGGCACAGATTACGATGTAACCATATTGAACCAACCTGATGATCCCATTCAAAATTGTATGGTTCAAAACGGCATGGGCACAATCGCAAATGATGACGTCACTGACATAATGGTTTCTTGTGAATTTGGTACCGATTTAATCTATCGACATGGTTTTGATACCGACACAGCCATCAGCCCACCACCCACCAATTAGAAGAACACTGATAAGACTTGAAAGAAGTAAAAAAGCCTGCAACTATTTGCAGGCTTTTCTATAAATAGATCTCTGTACAAGATTTTGAATATTTTTGTATTTGAATTTATAATGATTTGATGAAAATTCTATACTTTCTACTTTTACTGCTGATTAACCCCGCTTACGCTCAACACAATGATGCCAAGCAATGGGTGAAATTAGGCGAAGCTGAAATTGCCTGGGGTTATAAAACGCCTTATCGCATCAATTTAATGGCTCCTCGGGGAATACATGATGTCAACGACATCAAAAATGGCGTACAAGTGGTACAATTTGACCTAGAATGGTTAGCCCCTGTAACCTCAAAAAATCAAGTTGAACAACATTTTAGAGAACTGATTGAAGCTCAACTTGATAATCCTGAGTCCATCAAGTTCAATCAAACCAGCATCAATCGCTTGTTAAAAAAATTACCCGAAGCGAATCGGTTTGACCGATGGCAATTCATCTACTCTCCCGATGCCGGCACCCAAATCATCATAGCCGGTGAAAAAGTGCATCTTTTAATAGGTTCTGAAATCAACCGAGCCATTCACCATGCCTGGTTATTGAGAGATCCTGTCACCACATCAAAACTTTTAACTCGACTACTCAAAATTAGGTAAATAATGAAAATAAAAACCAAGCTAACAGCGCTGGCAGCACTGACATTGTGCCAATTTAGTCAGGCAACTCAAATACCCACTGCCGTGGTTAATGGCAATATTGATGAGCGTAACTCATTGATAGCTCTACAACATGCCACAGTCCACATCAACCCAACAAAAACACTCAGCAATGCCACAGTCTTGATTAAAAATGATCGGATAGTTGACATTCAAACTTCTGAAAAATTACCGGAAAAAGTCCTTAAAAAAGATTACACCGGTATGCACATCTACCCAGGATTCATTCACCTGGATGCTTCCATTGGTTTACCTGAGCCACCCCAAAAACCACCGTTTCAATGGGGTAAAGCTGAAACCATTAACAGCACCCTTAAGGGTGCATACAACAGCAATGAGGCCATCAAGGCCAGTTTTGATGCTGCTGGGGTTTACAATACTGATGCCAAAGCCAATGCAGAATTCAGGGCAGCAGGCTTTACCAGCGCTTTAAGTCATAACAAAGACGGTATTATGAGAGGCACATCAGTTTTAACGCATTTGGCCGATCAACCGGCAGAGCTCAACATAATTAAACGCAAAGCAAGTCAGCATTTTTCTTTTAATAAAGGATCGTCTAAACAGGATTACCCTGTATCCTTGATGGGTGCCGTGGCACTAATCAGACAAACCTTTATGGATGCTGACTGGTATGCCAAACAAAGCAATATGACAGATCTAGATTTAGCCGCTTTCAATGAAAATAAAGACTTACCAAAAATCTTCACTACCAGTAACTGGCAGCAAACCCTGCTAGTTCAAAAAATTGCTGATGAATTTGGCGACCAATTTGTCATTAAAACAAACGCTGACTCTTTTGAAAACCTTGAAGCCATCGCTGCCACTAAGCAAACCTTGATAGTGCCACTGATCAAACCAGATACGCCAGCCATCAATGATGAGCTGGATGCCTGGAACATTGAATATACCGATTTGAAAAAATGGGAAGTAGCCCCTTACAATCCTGCTCTTTTGGAAAAAAATGGCATGAAGTTTGCCCTGACGTTAGGTGACGATCCCAAATCACTGAAGTCTTTTTTAAAGGATTTGCGTGAAGCCCACAAAAAGGGCTTGTCAAAACAAACCGCATTGGCGGCGCTCACCACCATTCCTGCCCAAATTCTGGGAAACAAGGAACTTGGCCAATTAAGCAAAAACAACATTGCGAGCTTGGTAATTACCGATGGTCCTTTATTTGAAGATAACACACAAATAGCAGAAACCTGGGTTGCAGGTCAGGTCTATACAGTCAATGAATTACCCAAATTATTATCTGGAAATTATCAATTAAGTGATGGTGAAAAAAACTACCTCTTTAAGTTACAGAACGAAGGTGGCAAAATAAAATTAACAGCCACTGACGAAAAGGATAAACGAAAATACAGCCTTAAAGCTTCGGGTAACTTTATGAGCCTAACCATCAAGGAAGATGAAAATGAGAGTGAATATTTCGGAGTTATCAAAGATCGTACACTGATTGCCATCAACAACAGCGCTTGGCAGTTAACTCGATTAGCTGATACAGACAATCAGGAAATCAAGGAAAAGTCAGAGTCTGTTGTTGAATTTCCAAGTATTCCTAAACCTTTCTCACCCTACGGATTGGCAGAGATAAAGTCTAATAACAGTTATTTAATAAAAAATGCCACAGTTTGGACCAATGAAGAACAAGGCATTTTAACTGAAACAGATGTTTTGGTCATCAATGGAAAAATTAACAGCCTTGGGAAAAACCTTAGAGCTGGAAAACACACAATAACCATTGATGGTACTGGCAAACATTTAACTTCAGGCATCATTGATGAACATGCTCACATAGCCCTGCTTTCAGTCAATGACATAGCTGTAAATTCATCCATGGTTAGAATGAAAGATGTTATCAATTCACATGATATAAATATTTTTCGAAACCTAGCAGGCGGAGTCACAGCCGCGCAATTATTACATGGCTCAGCCAATCCCATTGGCGGTCAATCTGCTTTAGTCAAATTGCGCTGGGGGGTCGATAAACCTGAAGACATGTTGATTGAAGGAGCTGATGGTTTTATTAAATTTGCACTGGGTGAAAATGTTAAGCGCTCCAGCAGCAATGAATCCATTAGATACCCACTAACACGTATGGGTGTTGAACAAGTCTTTAGAGATGCCTTCACCCAAGCTAAAGCCTATGAAAAAGCTTGGGATGACTACAACAAACTCAGTGCAAGCACCAAAAAGAAAACCACTCCTCCACGAAAAGATCTGGCCATGGAAGCCACTTTGGAAGTGGTGAATCAGGATCGTTTTGTATCCTGCCACTCTTATGTACAATCAGAGATCAATATGTTGATGCATGTGGCTGATGACTTCGGTTTTAATATCAACACCTTCACTCATATTTTGGAAGGTTATAAAGTGGCCGATAAAATGAAAGCACATGGTGTTGGGGGTTCTACTTTTTCTGATTGGTGGGCCTATAAATGGGAGGTTAACTATGCAATTCCCTATAATGCCGCTTTGATGAATAAGGCAGGCGTGGTAACCGCCATTAATTCGGACTCTGCTGAAATGTCACGCCGCCTGAACCAGGAAGCCGCCAAGTCCATCAAATATGGTGGTTTGAATGAAACCGAAGCCTGGAAGCTGGTTACTTTGAATCCTGCCAAGCTGCTGCACCTTGAGGACCGTATGGGCAGCGTTAAAGCTGGTAAAGATGCTGATTTGGTGTTGTGGTCTGATCATCCATTGTCCATTTATGCTATGGCAGAAAAGACCATGGTCGATGGGGTGATTTATTTTGATCGTGACACTTTGGCTCAGACAGAACAAACCATTGCTGATGAAAGACAGCGTTTGATTGATTTAAGCAAAAACAGTACAGGGGAAAAATCACCGTTCAAATCAAAACCCCCAAAAACCTTTGAATGCGAAAGCATCACTGGCTACCACGAATTTGACCAGTTGTTCTACACAGGAGCACACCTATGAAAAAATTATTTACCGTATCCTTATTGCTGTGCTCCATGTCTATTGTTGCGCTAACACCCAAACCCAATGATGGCGCAGCAGTTGAAAAAGTATTTATCAATGCCAACATCCATGTAGGAAATGGCGAAGTCCTTGAAAATGCACAGTTTGCTATTGCCGATGGCAAAATTGTCCGTGCTGGCTACTACAAAGCCCCTAGCACAGGGAAAGAAATCGACCTCAAAGGCGCACATATCTATCCTGGTTTTATTTTACCCAACACCAATTTAGGTTTGACCGAAGTCGATGCAGTGAAAGCCACTCTGGATACCTCGGAAACCGGGCAAATGAACCCGAACATCCGCAGTTTAACTTCATACAACACGGATTCAGAACGCATTCCAACCATGCGCTTTAACGGCATTTTGCTGGCACAAACCACACCATCAGGCGGTTTGGTCAGTGGCACTTCATCGATAGTACAGCTCGATGCTTGGAACTGGGAAGATGCAGCGATAAAGGCCGATGATGCCATGCACGTCAACTGGCCTGCTGAATGGGCAAATGGATTTGACTGGTCAACTTTTACCATGCAATTGAAACAGGACAAAAAATATCAGGAAAAAGTAAATCAAATTAAATCATTGTTTGAAGATGCCCAATCATCAAATAGTAACAGTAATTTGAAATTACAAGCAGCCAATGCTGTTTTGCAAGGAGAAACAAAACTGTACATCCACACCAACAATCCTAAAGCCATCATTGAAAGTATCAATTATTTCAAATCTCTGGGGTTAAATGATTTGGTATTGGTCACCAGTCAAGCAGCAGAAAAAGTCTTACCATTCATCAAGTCTTCAGGGGTCAGTGTGATTGTAACAGATGTACACAGCTTGCCTGATCGTCAGGATGCTTCCATCAATGCTGCATTCACCTTACCAGCCAAATTAAATCAAGCCGGCATACTTACGGCCCTGGCCTACCCTGGCTCCATGTCATCAAGAAACCTACCTTTCACCGCTGGTACCACTGTAGCTTATGGCAACAGTCCTGAACAAGCACTGAGCATGATTAGCTTGAATGCCGCCAAGATATTGGGTATTGACGAAAATTACGGCTCATTAGAAATAGGGAAAAGCGCTACATTCTTTATCAGTGAAGGTGATGCACTGGATATGCGTGGTAATGTAATTCAGGAGGCTTATATTGACGGACGAGAAATCGAACTACACACACGTCAGCAAGAACTGTATGAACGGTATAAAGAAAAATATCAGTAACTTATTTGCTAAAAAAAAGGAGTCACGAAGACTCCTTTTTTTACTTCTTATATTAGAAATTTGCTTGATTCAACAAATCCTGATTAATCGTGATACTGGAATTTTCTCTTAAAGCTTTAATCAATAACTGTAACTCATTATTTTTAACACTTCGAGTTAACTGAGCGGCTTCTGTTTCCAGATTTTCAATTTTACTTACGTCAGCATCATTCACAGCCAATAATTCAACCACGGCAACATCAGAGCCATTACCTTGCAATACATCTACAACAGTACTGTTATCAGCAGGTCTTGGCATCTCAAACAAACTTTTTACCAAATTAAAAGCCAAGGTTGATCCAGTTCTGGGTACTGCCGTTTGAGTGACTAATTCCAAACCATGCTCATTGGCCAATGTTTGCAAGCTCTTACTTTCGTTATTGTGTTGTTCCACCAGTTGATTGGCCAAAGCTTTGGCTTCATCTTCAGCTTTTTGGTTTTTCAATACTGTGACTATACTGTCCTTAACATCTGCCAAAGGTTTCAATTCAGCTTCTTTAATTTCACTGATGTGCATGAAAACAATATGGGTATCAGTTAGATTGATGGCATCTGAATTCATCAACTCATCTTTAACTGTTGGTGAAAAAGCCGCATTAATAAATGCTGGTTCGGCTGCAATACCCTCACCACCAGAGCGGCCAAACAATGCTGTGGTTTGCATAGGTAAACCACTGGCATCAGCAGCTGATTCCAAACCACTTTCTGCGTCTAAAACTTTTTCTGATAACTGGCTGGCTTTTTCAAGAAACAGGGTTTCAGATTGAGTCGCTTGTAATTCCTGAATGATGTCGGCTTTCACTTCCTCAAAAACAGGAACCGCTGAATCATTGACTTCATTCAATTGGATTAAATGATAACCAAATTCTGTTTTAACAGGGTCTGATACTGTGCCGGCATCCATACTGAATAATTTTTCATTAAAAGCTTCAACCATATCACCTGGTGAAACCCACCCCAAGTCACCACCCGCAGCTGCCGAACCAGGATCTTTTGAGTATTGCTTAGCCAAAGCAGCGAATTCTTCACCAGCGGCTAATTTGTCCTGAATTTCTTGCAATGTGGCTTCAGCATCATCGCCATCATTAATTAAAATGTGTGCCGCTTTGCGTTGTTCTGCTTTTTTAAAACGCTCTTTATTTTTTTCAAAATGTTCTAAAGCATCTGCTTCTGAAATTTCTATGCTATTGGCAACATCCTGGGCATTCAATTCTATGTAATTCACAGCAACTTGTTCTTCAGTCATGTACTGGGATGAATTGTCGTTGTAATAAGTTTCAATTTCTTCATCAGATACTTCGACCTGATCGATAAATTGTTTTGGGGTAATGGTGATGTAATTAATGTCTCGAGTCTGTTTGTTTAACATTGCCATTTGCTGTTTTTCAAATGGAGTAACAAAAGAAGTGGTATCAAACACATCATTCAAAGCCTGACCCGCTTGCTCTTCTTCTATCTTCATTTGCAATAGCTGCGCAGATTGGTTGGTTTGTGTCAAAAATGCAGCATACAAAGTTTTGTCAAACTGACCATTTTCATCCTTAAATGCAGGAGTTTGTTCTATGGTTTGGCGTATTTCCTGTGGTGTTACTGTATAACCATTGTCTCTGGCAACTTGTCTAACCAATTCACTGTTAATCATTGACTCAAGAAAATTTCTTTTTAAAACCGGTGAATCAAAGTAACTTGGGTCAAAACCTTCACCAAATTGGTTCATCATATTTTGACGGTATCTGTTGAATTGCGTGTTGTAGTCGGTAAAACTGATGGTTTCACCATTCACTGTTGCCAACTTATCATTACCCGATTGAGCAATGTAGTCAGTCACACCCCATAATGCAAATGCCAAAATCAAAATGCCCATAACGATGGTCATGAACAAACCCGATGATTTTTTTCTTATCCAAGTTAACATAGTTTTTTACTCAAACTTTCAAAAAATTTAAAAATTCTAAAAAAAAAGGGTGTCTGGAATGACACCCTTCTTTTATATGGCGGAGCGGACGGGACTCGAACCCGCGA
>JAGRJR010000106.1 GCA_020442635.1 Lysobacterales bacterium | reverse complement strand
CTCAGCTTTATTTTTTAATTGTGTCAAACCATGGATCAGACCCAGTCTTCTCACAGAAAAATCATGATAACCTCTGCACTGCCTTATGCCAGCGGTTCCTTGCATTTGGGGCATATTGTTGAACACAGCCAGTCCGACATTTGGGCTCGATTGTTGCGCTCGATGGGACATGAAGTTAAGTACCTGTGTGCAGATGATGCTCACGGCACGCCCATCATGCTTAATGCGGAGAAGCAAGGCATGACACCTGAACAACTGGTTGATGGTATGCGTGAAGAACATTGGCATGATTTACAAGCCTTTGGTATTTCATATGACCATTACCATTCAACCCATTCTCCTGAGAATCAAGCACTGGTTTCAGAAATTTATATGAAACTTAAAACCGCAGGTCACATTGAAAGCAAAATTGTCGAACAATATTTTGACCCCAAGCGTGAAATGTTTTTACCCGATCGTTTTGTTAAAGGCACTTGTCCAAAATGTGGCACTGAAGACCAGTATTCTAGGTGACTGTCCTATTTGTGTTACCGTCAAGCCGATATTTAGCTCAAACGTTTGATGTCCATTTCTTGGTATATGAAGTGCCTCAATAAATATATTGCCAAGCGTGCCAATATCGAGGATAACTGTACTGGTCACTTTTGGGAAAGTCGCTTTAAGAGTTAAGCATTGCTAGACGAACGAGCACTTATGATATGTATGGCTTACGTGGACTTGAACCCCATCAGAGCAGCGATGGGTCAAACACCTGAGTCTTCAGATTACACCTCAATTCAAGAGCGAATCAAGATCAAAGGTTCAAAACTTTTAGCTTTTGGTAAAGGTGAAAAAGACCTGCCATTTTCCTTATCAGCATACCTTGATTTGGTTGATTATAATAGATTAAATCCATCAACCTCACTAGCAGAATCCCTCTGAAACAGCCCCACTCGCCATAAATCAGGCAAAATCGATTAAATTCAGAGGTTCCACCTCAAACAAGCACCATATTGTCAAAATCAGCATGTTTTAGGAAAAAAATACTCTCCTAAGCATACAGAAATCTCCGTTTGACTTCCCTTCAAAGTGACTGTCCATACTTTCTTTTCTCCGTCACTGTCCTTACTTAATAATTGTATTAATGCAGTTTAATGGTTACCATTTACTACTGGAAAGTTGAAGTGATTTAAGATAATTGTATCACCACTCTGTTGTTCACTATATAGATGCAATTCTTTAATAGAACATATAAAACACTGAACACACTGATTCAGTGTTCTTTGAATGGTGATACAAACCTGTTGTAAGTACATAGACTTTCGATGACTTATATCAATCCAAAACCCATGTACTTTTTTTATACTTCAGTCATATCAGAACGTTTGGGTGTATCTGATATAAGTGATTCGACCATAACCATCATACAAATTGAAGTCATAGTCTCTGGTACCTACATTTCCTAAGCCCAAAGGTGGGTATTTGTTACCTATATTTCTGGCACCCACAGTAATTCTGCCATCCCAAGAGGTGTGGTAATTAAACTGCAAATCATGAGTGACCCAAGTTGGCACATGACCATTACAAAGGACTTGGTTGGTATTATTTGGGTCAGCACTGATGGTACTGCATTGATCACTGATAAGATTCAAGTTGTAACCCACAGAAAAATCACCATAACTGTATGTGTTATTTAACACGGCTCTGGTAGCGGGTAATCCTGGGTCTTCAACAAAATCTCGTGAGTTTGGATTTTCTAAACTCAAGAGGTGGCTGACTTGAAGCCCGGTATTCATCCTCCCGCCCAGGAAGTCATAATTAAATTTAGCATTTAAATCTAAGCCTGTTGTTTCAAGTTCGCCTCGATTAGCAAAGCCTCGTAAGAACCCCCCACGGATTGATCCATCTGGATTTAGTGTTACATTCAATCCAGCAGGAATTTGACCGCCAGTTTCAGCCAAGCTCACCAAGGATTGTAGTGAGAATGAGTTGATTTGGTTATCAATGGCAATATTGAAATAATCTAATGTAAAGTTAAACCAATCGGTCGGTTCATAAGCAACTCCAATTGAGAATTGTTTAGATGTTTCTGAACTTAAAGCAGGATTGCTGATGACAGTTCCTGACACTTGTGCATTGTTGGCACGACAAATGGCCAGCGTAGCATAACCAAAAGCCTGGCAAGTTGGTAAGTGAAAGGTAACACTGTCAGCAGTCTGCGCTGGCTTTTGGGTTAGTTCATCTAAAGTTGGTGCCCTGAATCCCTCACCATATGATGTTCGCAATGTTAAATTGTCTAATGGTTGATATCTGAATGATAGTTTGGGTGAAAAATCACTTCCATAGTCTGAATAGTCATCGTAGCGACCAGCCAAAGACATTTCAAGGTTATCTAATATGGGCACCAAACCTTCAAAAAACATTGAAGTTACTTCTCTGGTTCCACCGGCGCTGGAGCCGCTTGAACCTCCTACTTGGCCAGCCTCTGACTGCGAATCATAAGTGTCAAAATATTTTTCTTGCCGGTATTCTGCACCTACATACATCTGCACAGGTCCACTGGGCAAATTAAACAAATCAAAGGCGACAGACCCAAATAGTTCATCTTGGTCATATCGCCCTATTCTTGAAGTAGTTACCCTAAGTGAATTCAATATATTTTCAGATACAGAATATGGATCACCTAAAAAGTATGTGCCATCAGCGATAGCAATATCAGCAGCAGATCTTAATAAGTAATTTCTACCAATATTACTAAATGTGTTGTTGTTTCTGGTTACGCCAACTTCAACTTCAGCGGCGCCTATTTGTCCGACGACACCCAATTGAAAGTTTGAATTCAAAGTCTCAGTGGTGTTGTCTCTGTTACCTAATGCGTCAAAACGATGCCACCAGTTAACTGGTTGTGGATCGAAACCTGAGTTTGGATCATAAAGAGGACTGTTTGGGTTGGTAGGGTTATTAATACTGTCAACAGGAATCAGTGTACCTGAACCGCCGAATGACGCTGCGGAAGTATCAGCCACAGGGGCATATCGACCGAATGTAGATGTTTTTGCCACCGAGATATTCGACCACAGTTGCCAGCTATCATTGATATCATATTTAATGCGGCTGTAGAAAGATTGATTTTCTGAGGAGGCTTCATCAGCGGCTTCTAAATTAAAATTGAAGCCACAACGAGTGGGGGTTAAGGCAAAACCTGTACCAGGAAAACTACATGCACCAGGTATTGCAGTCCAGTTGGTCAAGTCATCTAAAATACCATCACCATCTTGATCTGCTTGGGTTGAGTAATTATTACTGAATACCGATGTACCTGGGTTGGTCCATGGCAGGCTTCTGGCAAAAATGATGCCGCGGTTGTTCCAAGATACACCTGTGACAATACTGGCTCTGTCACTTGAAGCGCCAAAAAGAACCGAACCTTCTTCTCGCTCACCGCCCTCAGATGGAATGTTGGCTTCAGCACCACCTATCATAATTTCAGCGCCCTGAAAGTCATTTCTGGTAATAACATTGATTACGCCACCTATGGCATCAGAACCATAAATGGCTGATGCTCCATCACTGAGAATTTCAATTCTTTCAATGGCCCCCATAGGAATTTGGGTTAAATCAGCTGACCGGCCTGTGATACCAGTTTTGGCTAGTCTTTTGCCATCAATCAAAACTAAAGTTCTGGCTGTTCCTAAACCCCTGAGGCCGACTGATGCAGTTCCTTCATTTCCAGAGCCTGATTGAGGACGATAAGAGCCGCCACTATTAAATGTAGTGTTACGGATGAAGTCAGCAGCGTTTGATTCACCGCTTAACTCCAATTGTTCTCTGGTAATTACTGTGACTGGCAGGGCACCTTCAACATCTGAGCGTTTAATGCGCGAACCTGTAACAGTGATTTTACCCTGATCTTCAACATCTTCTTGGTCATTATCCTGAGCAATTGCAATATTTCCAAAAGTGGTGGTACATACCAGACCTGCAATCAGAATCTTGTGTATAGATCTCGTCAATAAGTTACGTTTTAATTTCATTTACATTTTCTCCAAAGTTAATAAACCTTCAACTAATTTTTTATCTTTAATCTCTTTCAATTATGATGTTGCGTACAAAAGCCTTACCCATCACCTTTTTGATATTTTTATAATTTATATGAGCATTTTTACAGTCTATAATTTTCATATTAAATGTCATTAATGACTGTTTCACCTCTAATATTCTCAAGTGAATAAAGCGGTTGCAATTCATACTATTGATTTAGTGTGATGAAAGTAAGTGACGTGGTACGAAACAAGTAGTATGTAGTATGAAATACCTGTTTCCAGGGACTAAAATATTTTTAGTTTATATTTTATTAACACCAATCAGCGTTAAGTGGTTGGCATTCAGGATTAAAGCGATTTCAATAAACAAATCATTTGTTTATCGTTGATCAATTTTTAAATCACCACACCAATCAGTTAATGAATGTGAATATTGACAACTTAGGTAAATAACATTGAAACTTCTGCCAATAAGCTTCGTCAGATTCAACAAAATATTGAAGT
Organism: Lysobacterales bacterium; assembly: GCA_020442635.1. Taxonomy (GTDB): domain Bacteria; phylum Pseudomonadota; class Gammaproteobacteria; order Xanthomonadales; family Marinicellaceae; genus Marinicella. Next base: position 4,283 of record JAGRJR010000106.1, on the reverse strand, counting down.
GTGAATCAATGTGATTTCAGTTAAGGATAAAATGGAAAATGATGGAAAGTTGGTAAAACAAACCCTTCCTGGTGATAGGTCAATAAAACATATTATTGCATCATTCTTATAGTTGAATCGAAATCAATTTTTATTGAGAATCCTAATTTTTCAAACTAAAGCAATATTTAAAAGAATGATGTTATCAAAAATGTAACAGTGTGATACTTTGGAGAATGTATTAACAGGAAGAGAATCATAGCCATCGAAAGTAGTAACATTAGGGAAAGTTTCTGACACATGGACATGACTACTTTACTCCGTTGATTAAAGCATGGATGTTTTTGCTTCAGCTGCCAAACTGACCAACAAGAAAAAAGCAAATAATTTGTCTGTTTTAGTATGAATAGCCTCTAAAAAGCATTCATGGACTTAGTTGAAATGTTTTTCAAATTCAAAATAAATGTGACTGGTTCGAATTGTTTAGTAATTCTGAATAACCAGCGTCATTGTGGGAATAATACATCTATTGTAATCAGCTCATCGGCAACTTTAAAATTTTAGTGACATCGGCCAAAAAAGACTGGCTTATTGGAATTTGGCTCCCGTTTTTTAGCTGTAAGGACCAACCAGCAGAGCCAGATTGGACCAAAAGATTGATGTATTCCAAATTCAACACAACTGAGCGATGTACACGGATAAAATTATATTCACTGACCAATTCCATAAACTCAGTTACAGATGACCGCAATGTGTATTCACCTTCCATTGTATATATAAGCATGTAATTTCTTGAGCTGACGGACTTGATGATTTTATTGATAGGAATCATAAATGAAACATTACTTTGTTTGACTTGTAACCATTGTGAACTTTGGGATGTTGCAATACCAGTTAAACAAGCTTTTCTATGGAATAATCGTTTTTCTAATCGGCTGATAAGATCTTCAAATTCGACTTCATCGAACGGCTTCATCAAATAACCTGCTGCATTCACTTTAAAAGCTGGAAGGGCATATTGTTCATAGGCCGTCACAAACACCACCAACGGAGCATGAATGGCGTGCATTAATTTTTCAGCCACCTCAATCCCATTCATGTTTGGCATATTGACGTCTAAAAATAACACATCAAGTTTGTGATCAATTAAGGATTCGATCACCTGATTACCATTGCTGGCTTCCGCTATCACTTGCCAACCTTCCTTCGCATTAACACTGTGTTTTATTGCGAACAATGACAATGGTTCATCATCTGCCACTAATACTTTTACGTTGATATTTTGATCAGACATTCAGTTCTACGGTGGCACTATAATATTGTTGATTGCTACGATTTTTTAATTTAGCATTCTTGTTGGCAACCAATGCCAACCGCTTCTTCACCAAAACATGACCTTGTCCTAAACCAGTAAAAGTTTCAGGTCTTTGAGATTTTGAAATCAAGTTTCGAATTGTAATTTTTACTTTTCTGCCCTTAATGCATCCAACGATTTCTATAGGAATGTTCCCATCTTCATCGACTCCATAATGAATGGCGTTCTCTAACAATGGCTGTAGTGTTAATCGTGGCCACATTATAGTATTTAAAGACTCTGGTATTTTGATACTTAATTGCAATTTCTGACCAAATCGCAATTGTTGTAAAGACAAATAAGCTTGCAAAAATGACCACTCTTCTTGAAAAGGGACAAGTGTATCGGTGTTTGAACGGCTCACTTCCCGTAGCATGTCTCGAATCATCCTTAATGCGGACAACGCATCTGTAGGTCGTTCGCTGCGAATCAGTCCAGAGATGGCATTGAGACTGTTAAACAAGAAGTGGGGACTGAACTGTGCTTTGGTTAGGTTAAGTTCAACTTCAGCCAAATCAGCACGCATTTTTTCTTGTACCATTGCTGCCAAGCTCAGTTGATTAATGTAATTAACGCTAAATGAAAAACCAATTCCCAGTTGCAAAAACAAAAAATGAAACAAATGTTCGTAAATTCCAATTCGCTTGATTGATTCCAGCCAGTTGAGTTCAGGAGTGTTGAAAAAAACTTGAAATATGATCCGGTAAATGGTCGTAATAGACATATACAACACAGATAAATAAAACCAGTTTCTCAGTATCTTTTTTGAGAAATTTAGATCATCACTAATTATAGAAATATGCCATACCAATACCAATGTGATGACAATAAAAAATATGATATATTGAATATCTCCAAAAAATATTGAAAATAATGATCGAGGTGAACCCGATGCATTCATCTGTAAGTAATAGGTTAATGCGGTCAACATAAAAACCATCACCCACAGCAGCATCACCCATAAGGTCAACCGTTTAAAATTTAAGTTGGTAACAGATTTACTGACTTGTTTTGGTTCCATACTTTATAAGTTTATTAATAGAGATAGCAGTAAACTTCATTTGCTGATTTAATTTTTTTGACATTTAGAATGTGAATCTCTTAACTCAATATTGTTTCAATTCAAATTTGAAAACTTAAAAACAGTATCATAATACAGTTATATATCTGAAAGCGTAGCCATTCGTTATGAAAGCCTATTCAATAACTAATTACTTCCAATCTATCATTATTTGGAGTAGTTGTAAATATTGGTTATTTTCTATTCGAAAACCATTTGCATTGGCTTCCATCAGTTTTGATTACTAAAGTTTCAAGGCTGTTATATTGATTTGAATCAAACAAAACTTTTGAGCCAGATACATTCCATCAAGGAAATTGATCATCTGCATAAAAAACAGGACATATATGAACGGCTCCCTTGATACAAGGATTTTGTTCTAAATTTTTGGTTTTAAGCCAGTTCCCTGGCTGTGCTGTTTTTATTCAGACATAAAATCACCTACTTCTTACCCACTGCTCTGCGTCAAGCAGCGGGGTTTTGGGCAGCCCCCAATATAACCTATTAGCCTTGCTGTAAACAATGGTTTCGGACATATATCCGGCCTATTTGTGAGGGCTTGTGTTACCTCTGGCCTTGATGATATCCGAACCTGACTTTCTTATCAGGCACTCGGCCTTGGTGGCCTTGTCCCCGTGCAGTTTAAAGTCAGGTTGGGTTACCTGTTGTTCATCATGTCTAGCTAGCTTGGTCAGTTGGTTTAATCTTTTCTATTTACCGGTTGATACATGGTTAGGATTGTATTTTTGGTTTTTGGCCAATACAGTCTTAATAATTCTGGCCATCTTATGAGCAGTTGCCACCACTGAGTTGTGTCTGCCCCAGTAATTGGCTGAATAACAAGACTCCATGACGATGGTATCGGGTTTGATTTGTGTGACTGATTCAAGCAACTTATTCCGATTGACCTTTTTATTGAAAAAAACGTGGTGGTTTAAATCCATGTCACACAATTGAAAAACAGTTTTCGCCAAGTCGAAAGATAATAATTTACAATGTTTCATGATGAATGTCTCCGGTTATTGTCCTTGTTATTTTACAAGCCAGGTACTTTGATACCATACTGAGAGACGTTCATCACATCAGGCACTCCAATCAATAAATTCTTACACGTTAGTCAGAAATTTTCCACAGATTTTCAAACTTGATTTTTTGAAGAACAAAAATACCAAAAATACAGGACACACACCCCAATCAACAACCTCCCACAAGTCTATCAGAAAACCACTTAAATGATTTGAACAAAAACGCATCAGAATACTTTGGCTCAAAAAATTCCATCAAAATACAGTTTAACAAGTTGCTAATAAATCATATCCAATAAATTAAACCCATTACAAATCCTGAGATATATAGACCTTTAAAGGCCTGCATGAGATAATACTCAGCTTTATTTTTTAATTGTGTCAAACCATGGATCAGACCCAGTCTTCTCACAGAAAAATCATGATAACCTCTGCCCTGCCTTATGCCAGCGGTTCCTTGCATTTGGGGCATATTGTTGAACACAGCCAGTCCGACATTTGGGCTCGATTGTTGCGCTCGATGGGACATGAAGTTAAGTACCTGTGTGCAGATGATGCTCACGGCACGCCCATCATGCTTAATGCGGAGAAGCAAGGCATGACACCTGAACAACTGGTTGATGGTATGCGTGAAGAACATTGGCATGATTTACAAGCCTTTGGTATTTCATATGACCATTACCATTCAACCCATTCTCCTGAGAATCAAGCACTGGTTTCAGAAATTTATATGAAACTTAAAACCGCAGGTCACATTGAAAGCAAAATTGTCGAACAATATTTTGACCCCAAGCGTGAAATGTTTTTACCCGATCGTTTTGTTAAAGGCACTTGTCCAAAATGTGGCACTGAAGACCAGTATTCT
>JAGRJR010000105.1 GCA_020442635.1 Lysobacterales bacterium | reverse complement strand
CCAGCACTCATGCCGTTACTTAAAAATACATTTTCAATCAGGTTAGAAGGAAAATACACGGTTTCGCCATCGGATTGTCTGACATAAGGAATACAACAAATACCACGGTCTTTCAGACCCGAATTGGTATCAATTAAATGCGATCCTTTTAACTCGCCATCAGCGTCATAAATAGCCAGGCAATGATCGTCCAAAATACCACCAGGTAAAGCATCGTCGTCGGTTAATTTGAACCATTTTTCATCGGGGTAATGAACAAATTCACTGTGTGAAATTTCTGGTCCAAAGTATTGATCATTATAGAAAAAATTACAGCTCAAACGTTCAATATACTCGCCCAGAGCAGAGCAAAGCGCACTTTCCTTGGTGGCGCCTTTACCATTGGTGAAACACATTGGAGATGCCGCATCCCTGATGTTCAAAGACCACACATTAGGAACCAGGTTTCGCCAGGATGCGACCTCGATTTTTATGCCTAAGTCAGCCAACAATTGAGTCATGTTGCCAATGGTTTGCTCTAACGGTAAATCCTTACCCAATATAAAAGTTTGTTGCTCGGTATCAGCATCTACTGTCAACATCGCGTTGGTATCTTCATCCAAGTTTTCAACAACTTCCACTTGAAAATCAGGGCCAGTTTGAATGACTTTTTTTACTGTGCAGCGATCAATCGAACGCAGAATCCCTTGACGGTCTTTTTCTGAAATGTCTTCAGGTAATTCAACTTGGATTTTGAAAATTTGGTTATAACGATTCTCTGGATCAACAATGTTGTTTTGAGAAAGTCGGATGTTATCTGTGGAAATGTCACGTGCGTTACAGTAAACCTTGACGAAATAAGCAGCACACAAAGCGGAGGAAGCCAAAAAATAATCAAAAGGCCCAGGTGCAGATCCGTCGCCTTTGTATCGTATGGGTTGATCGGCAATGACGGTAAAATCATCGAAAAGTGCTTCTAATCGCAGGTTATCGAGGTAATTGACTTTGATTTCCATGATTCAATACATTAACTACAAGGATGACAAGTATAGATGAAAAAACTGATGTCAGCAGCTTGTTAAATGCCTTGTCGCTCTAGGTACTCTGTGTAAGTACCTCGAAAATCTACTACTTTATCGGGTAATATTTCCATAACCCGTGTGGCAATAGATGAAACGAATTGACGATCGTGCGAAACAAAAATCAAGGTGCCAGGATAGTTTTCCAATGCCAGGTTTAAGGACTCAATGGACTCCATGTCCAAGTGGTTGGTAGGCTCATCCATGATTATCACATTGGGTTTTTCCAGCATGATTTTGCCAAACATCAAACGACCCTTCTCACCACCGGACAGAACCGAAACCTTTTTGCTTGAATCTTCCTTGGAAAACAACATGCGACCCATGACCGAACGAATGGCCTGTTCATCATCTTCGGGCTTTTTGAATTGTTCCATCCATTGAAATGCGGTCATGTCTTGCTTGAAGGCGCCTAGATTGTCTTGTTTGAAGTAGGCTATTTCTATATTTTCTGACCATTTAATGTCGCCAGAGTCAGCAGGAATGGTTTCGGTAATACAGTTTAGAAAGGTGGTTTTACCGATGCCATTAGCACCAATAACTGCCAGCCTTTCTCCTACCTCCAACAATAAATTAACATCTTTAAATACAGTTTTTCCATCAAATGATTTGTTTAAACCTTTGATGTTTATGGCATTTCTAAACAGTTTTTTGCCTTGTTCAAAAATGATGTATGGATTTACCCTTGAGGAAGGTTTGATGTCAGCCAGTTGGATTTTTTCCAGCTGTTTCTGTCTAGAAGTGGCTTGTTTGGCTTTGGAAGCGTTGGCGGAAAAGCGAGAAACGAAACTTTGTAACTCTGCTATTTGTGCTTTCTTCTTGGCATTTTCAGCATACAAACGCTCTTTGGCCTGTGTCGCTGCTGTCATGTATTCATCATAATTTCCTGGAAACATGCGCAACTCACCATAGTCCAAATCAGCCATGTGTGTACAGACTGAATTCAGGAAATGTCGATCATGGGAAATAATAATCATGGTTGATTTTCTGGCATTCAATGTGTCTTCCAGCCAGCGAATGGTGTTGATATCCAAGTTGTTGGTGGGTTCATCCAGTAACAAAATGTCTGGATCAGCAAACAATGCTTGAGCTAATAACACCCTGAGTTTCCAACCAGGTGCCACTTCTGACATGGGGCCAAAATGTTGAGATTCAGGAATCTCTAAACCCAATAACAATTCACCCGCTCGAGCTTCTGCAGAGTAGCCATCCATTTCAGCAAAGGTGTTTTCCAATTCGCCAACCAACATGCCATCTTCATCAGACATTTCTGGGAGTGCATAAATACGGTCACGCTCCGCTTTGATTTTCCATAATTCCTTATGCCCCATGATAACCGTATCAATGACCGAGTATTCTTCAAAAGCGTATTGATCCTGTCCCAGCACCCCAATCCGCTCATCTGGGTCGTAACTGACGTTTCCAGAAGAGGGCGCTTGTGCACCGGTTAAAATTTTCATGAAAGTAGATTTACCACATCCATTGGCTCCAATCAGTCCATAACGGTTGCCATTTCCGAATTTAACGGAGATATTTTCAAACAAGGGCTTGGAACCAAATTGCATGGTGATGTTGGCGGTGGTAATCATGGTTGACTCAATTTAAAAAGGCGCGATTATACTGGTAAATCCATCCAAATATGGTATTCGGTTGAAGAAAACGGTTTATTTTATGTTTAATTGTTAACACACTGTTACTTTTGGCCTACCTGGCCTTTCGTAAAACAGGTCTTATGGCACATTAATGGCTTTCAAGTGATTGATAAACTGGCAACGTGAAATAATATTGGTGTGGTATGAATTTAACGCGAATCAGTTTGAAAAACCCGGCCAGTTTGGCAGTGATGCTGGCATTGATTACTTTGTTTGGTTACATGGCTATAAAAGATCGCCCGATTCAATTGTTACCCAATTTAGCACAGCCACAAATTTCAATCTTTAATAATTGGCGGGCTGCTGCGCCAGCTGAAATGGAATCAAATATCATAGAACCACAGGAAACCATTCTGCGAAGAACTCCTGGTTTAAAAGAAATCACCAGTAACATCAACAGAGGTTTTACCAACACCACCTTAACCTTTGAGCAAGACACTGATTTGCAGCAAGCCTTTATTAATGTCATCAATAACCTGAATCAGGCACCTCCATTACCTGTTGATGCTGGCGAGCCATTTGTGGCAGTGGGAGGACAGGGCCAACCTAATGTGGCGTCTATCCAGGTTTATACGCAAAAAGATAACCTTGATGCCGATTACACTTCTGAAAAGTATGAATATGTCTTTGATGAAGTGATTGAGCCTCGTCTGGCCAGGATTCCAGGTGTTAGCCGGGTCAATATGAACAGCCGTCGACCTTTTGAAGTGCGCATCAACTTTGATCCTTATCAGGCCGCTGCATTGGGTGTGCCGATTAACAGCATTTCGCAATCCATCGCCTCGGCCACTGATGTTTCGGCAGGCTTTGCAGATGTTGGTAGGCGTCAATATACCGTTCGTTTTCTTGGTCAACATAATTTGGAAGAGCTTGGCACAATGATTGTGGCCTGGGTCCAAGGCAGACCGATACAATTGAATGAAATCGCCACGGTTGAAAAAGTACCTGTTGATGGTTTTGGTATGAACCGCAGAAACGGTTATCCATCGTATTACATCACTTTGCAAAGTGGTTCCGATTCTAATACTGTGGCTATTTTGGATGAGGTCAACGTGGCGCTCAAGGAGTTGAATGAAGGGCCGTTGGATGAAGCAGGATTGATCATCGAATTAAGTTATGACTCCTCAGTGTATATTCGTCGGGCCATTGAATTGGTGAAAAATAATTTGGGCTTGGGTGTGATGTTATCGATCGCAGTGTTGTTTTTCTTTTTAAGGGATCGGCGTTCTACCTTAATCATTGCCACCTCTATTCCTGTTTCTTTGATGGTTTCCTTTATGGCCTTGAAGGTTTTTGACTTGTCTTTGAATGTGATTTCGCTGGCAGGTTTAGCCTTTGCAGTGGGCTTGATTTTGGATGCAGCCATCATTGTGCAGGAGAACATCGTGCGTTATCGACAAAATGGCATGGCTCTACAAGAAGCTGTGGTGAAGGGATCTGAACAGGTGCAAGGTGCTTTATTTGCGTCAACAGTGACAACCATAGCTATTTTCTTGCCCATCTTGTTCCTCGAAGGCATGGAAGGTCAAATGTTCTCCGACCTGGCCATCACGTTGTCTGTCAGTGTGGTGGCTTCGCTGGTTGCTGCCATTACGATTGTGCCAGTAGCCAGTCGATTGTGGCTCAAAGACAGTAAGCAACATGATCCTTGTGAACACTGGTGGGAAAATATCACCACTTGGGTGATGAATTGGACCAATAACAGTTTTAAAAGGCATGCCTGGGTTGGTGGTTTGATGGCCATGTCTTTGGCTATTGTGCTGTTGTTGATGCCCAAAGCGGATTTCTTACCGCCAGCCAAAGCTGATGCGGTGCAAGTGTTTTTCAATGCGCCTCCAGGAGTAACCACTGAAGTCTATGAAAAAGAAATTGGCAAGGTGATTGTGGATCGTTTGCGGCCATACATGGAGCATGAACAAGAACCATACATCAAAGGCTATAACTTATCGATGTTTGGCACCAACAGTATTTTGTATTTATACCCCCTGAATCCTGAAGATACAGAGTTGTTTGTAGAACTGCTCAGTGGTGATTTATTGAAAGGCATTCCTGACACCATTGCTTTTCCTAGTAGGGCTTCGTTATTGGGCGTGGGTAACAATGGCGGTCGTTCTATCACTATCAATTTGCAAGGTTCGGATATTTCCGGCCTGATGCAAGCAGCCAGAGAAAGTATGCCCATCTTACAGCAGACTTTACCTGGAGCCATGGTGCGTCCCATGTCTGGATTGTCCTTGTCTGAACCTGAACTGCAAATTATTCCGAATGAGCACCGCATCAGTGAAGTGGGCTTGACTTCAAGGGCTTTGGCCAGCGCCATTCGGTCATTTACCGGCGGTTTATTTGTGGGTGAATATTTTGATGGTAATAACCGTTACAACATGATATTGCGGTCTGAAGCCTGGCAGAATCCTGATCAATTGGCAGCCTTACCGATTGCTACGCCTTTGGCTGGTGCTCAGACCATTGGTTCATTGGCGATCATAAAACGAACGGTTGGGCCGAGTAACATTCAACGGGTTGATGGGCAAAAAACCATCAGCATCATGGTTTTGCCAACAGCTCATATGACAGTTGAGGAGGCGCTGGATACTTTGCGTAATATAGCCGGGCCACAAATACGCCAAGTGTTACCTGAAGGGGCAGCGATTCAATACAAGGGTAGTGCCGACCGGCTGGAGTCAGCTTTGGGTGACATGCTCAATAATTTTTTATTGGCTATTTTAATCCTGTTTTTGATGATGGCTGCAATTTTCAAGTCAATGAAAGATTCGTTGTTGGTTTTATCAGTGATGCCGTTGGCTTTGGCCGGTGGATTATTGGCTTTGAAATTACTGAACCTGGTTTCCTATCAGTCACTTGATATGTTAACCATGATCGGTTTTATTATTTTATTGGGCTTGGTGGTGAATAATGCCATTTTATTAGTCAGCCAAACCCGTGAAGGCGAAAATCAAGGTTTATCGCGCCTTGACGCAGTTAGACAGGCCGTTCGGGTACGTGCCAGACCCGTTTATATGAGTACCTTAACCAGTATTTTTGGCATGTTACCATTATTAGTTATTCCCGGTGTCGGATCGGATATTTATCGTGGATTAGCAACGGTGATTATTGGTGGCATGGTGTTCAGTTTGCTGTTCACTTTACTGTTGATGCCAAGTCTTTTGCAATTGGGTCAGGCAGGCGATTGGGTATATAGGCTCAATCAGTTTTTCAAAAGCAAGCTGTCATTCAATGAAGGGCAGGATATAACAACTGCTCAAAAAAATGGAGTCAAAACATGAAAGTTAAATCAATTGTATTGTTTATTTGTTCTTTTCAACTATCCGCTCAACAGGCAGGAAATCCACCAGCCACTCCTGTGGTGATAGATACCGTAAAAAAAACCGAAGTGGTGCCCACCATGCCCATAACTGGTAATATTTATAGTCAAAATGCCATTCAAATTACTGCCAGCGTTACTGGACAAATTGCTTATATTGCTGAACCAGGCACACCTTTAAAACCTGGTGATGTGATTGTTAAGATGGAAACCATTTCATTAGAATTACAAAAAGCAGAGCAGGAAGCGTTGATTGGCCGTGCCCAAACGCAATTAGACTATTTACAAAAAAACCTGAAGCGGCAACAGGATTTGGTTAAAGCCAAAACCATATCGGCCAATGCCGTTGAACAAACAGAATCACAAAGAGATGTGGCGGTAAGTGATTTAAAAGTGGCTGAGTTAAGATTGGCACAAATCAATGACCAGTTACAACGTTCAGAAATCAAAGCAAACTTCAACGGTGTGGTGTCTTCAAGGTTGCGACGTGAGGGTGAGACCGTAGCGGCTGGCACGGTGGTTGCAGGTATCACCGATATGCAAAAGCTTGAAATCCGAGCGCAAGTACCACTTCGTTATGCCGGTTTTATTCAACCCGGGCAGCAGCTTGATGTGTTTGCTTATGGTGTAACTCAAAAAGCAACTGTTAAATCCATTGTTCCTAGTGACAGCAATCGAAACCAATCTTATGAACTGCGTTTACTGTTTGAAAACCAGAATCGCTTAACTATTGGTCAGTTGGTCAGTGTGTCAGTGCCTATGTATCAGGCCCGGGAATCACTTGTTGTTAATCAAGATGCATTGGTTTTGCGTGAACAAGGTACCTATGTGTTCAAAGTCGAAGCAGACAACGCGGTTAAGCAGGTACAAGTTAATGCTCAGGAAAATGTGGGTGATTCAATTGCCATAGACGGTGAACTGCAAGCTGGCGACCAGGTAGTGATTCGTGGTGCTGACAACTTACAAAATGGCCACAAAGTAGAAATTATTAAAGAACAAGGTTAAATATTTTGTTTAATTGTTTTGTTACATTAAGAATTTGATTACTTTTATTACCCGTGGTGCATTTTGAATTAAGTTGAAAAAAGTAAGTTACTCATGGGTCTTTGGCCTGTATATTTAAGGTTCTCACATCTAAAATATACAATGACATGAGTAACGTAGAAGCCTGTTATGCCAAAATTTGCCCTACTTACAGCAGTTAACATCTCAAATCAACTTTCTAAATCAAAGAAGACAGCCCCCTGTCAGACATCGAGTTGACCGCTCTGTGTATCACCGCAGGAGAAAACGATTATTCTTTTATATTGTTTGATAGATTAACTTCAGGTCAGCCGTGACTGGCTTGTAATCTTTCCAAGGCACGTACTTCACGGTATTGCGAACCATGTGCACGGTACAAAGGCTGGATTTAAGCCGCATTAATCGCATCTGGAAAGCTCTTCAGGCCATCTACACAAGTAATCAGGATGTCTTTAACACATCGATTCTGCATTTCGGTCATGACACCCAGCCAAAACTTAGAACCCTCATTCTCACTGAGCCACATGCCCAGCAATTCCTTATGACCTTCCATGTTAACGCCTAAGACCAGGTATATGACTTATTGATTACCTGACGATCCTGACGTATCTTGACGACAACACAATCAAGGTGAAAATAGGATACACCACATCCAGTACCCGTGATTGCCACTAAATGACTTGATCAATGACAGCGTTGGTGACTTTTGAAATCAGTGTGGGAGATACATCAGCATAGTACATTTCTTTGAATGTGGCAACAATCTCAAGGGTCGTCATGCTTTGGGCATACAGGTACACAATCTTGTCATCCATTGAGGTGAATCGGGTTTAGTTTTTCTTCATCTGCTGCGCTTCAAACTCTCCTTCACGATCACGCGGTGTGCTAAGTTCAAATGAGCCATCCTCGGTCTTGAGGGTTTTGGTGGTGTGGCTGGCCGTTGCGGCTATTGGTGCCGATTTTGGGCATGCCTTTTTCATGACCAAGGTGATGATCAAGTTCAGCATTCAGAGCCGCTTCAACTGACATCTTGGTCATAGCCTGGGTGACTCGAGCCAAATCTTCTTGTGTTTTGAGTCCTTTGACAATCTTTTTGGCTCAAAACTTTCATTGCTTCTAGTTCTTCATCTTTCATAAATACCTACTTTAAAGACAGATACACAGATTAATTTATAGTCTCGATAACTTAAATTAATCTAGAGAGTTTATTATTGGTTTGCTAACAACTGACCATTCACTCAATCCTCCACCAAGCTGAATGGTGTTCTTATGCTAATCTATGGACAATTGAGTAATTTGGGTGTTAATTCTCACTATTTTACAAATTGTTTATTGATATTTACGTCAGAACCATTAAATTACGCGGTTCATCACATGAATATGGGAAAAAATATGAAAAAAACAGTTTTAACAATGGCCGTTACCACTGCATTGGCTTTTAATGCACCTGTTTTTGCAGAAGAAAGTGAAGGTGCTAAATGGTCTGGAACCGGACAATTAGGTTTTTCTATGACCTCGGGTAATTCTGATACCGAGAACTTAACTGCTGGTTTGGCTATTAAACGTGAATCTGAAAAATGGGTCAGCGATTTGTCTTTGGATTTGCTCCGTGCTTCAACGAATGATGTTGAAACCGCGGAGAGATATACCCTGAACACCAAAACTGGTTACAAATTTGATGAAAATGATTATGGCTACTATGGAACCCGTTGGGATAAAGACAATTTTTCTGGTTTTGACTACACCATCAGTACCACAGTTGGATGGGGGCATAAATTTTATGACAACGAAGAATCAAAACTGATTACAGAAGTTGGGTTGGGTTATAAAACCGAAGCTTA
>JAGRJR010000104.1 GCA_020442635.1 Lysobacterales bacterium | reverse complement strand
CCACCGATGATGACAACTTGGTATGTTTGGGCTTGATCAGGCATGACCTTTTTTGGCCAAATCATTTCTCAATGCACCAATTTTTTCAAAATATTCGGTTGGTACATCGGTCACATATTCATTGGAGAAACAAGACGAATCGAAGCGATCAATTTTAGGATTACCTTCTAAGCATGCCGCTTCCAAGTCTTCAAGTGTTTGGTAAATAAGTCCATCAGCACCCAGTAGCTCGCAAATCTCTTCCTCAGTGCGGTTATGGGCAATCAATTCTTCGGCAACAGGCATATCAATACCATAGACATTGGGATAGCGAACAGGTGGTGCTGCTGAAGCAAAGAACACTTTTTTTGCCCCAGCTTCTCGGGCCATTTGTATGATTTGTTTTGACGTGGTGCCACGAACAATGGAATCGTCAACCAGCAGCACATTCTTTTTTCTGAACTCCAATTCTACCGCATTGAGTTTTCGTCGTACGGATTTAATACGCTGTTCCTGCCCAGGCATGATAAAGGTTCTTCCGATGTATCGATTTTTGATGAAACCTTCTCTGAACTTCACCCCTAAGGTATAGGCCATCGGAATTGCACAAGTTCTTGAGGACTCAGGAATTGGAATCACCACATCTATTTGTTCTTCTGGCCATTTTTCCTTGATTCGATCCGCAAGCTTTTCACCCATGCGCAGTCTGGCTTTGTAAACCGAAACGTCATCAATCATCGAATCAGGTCGGGCAAAATACACAAATTCAAAAACACAAGGCGATAGTTGTGTTTTTTCAGCACATTGCTGGCGATAAACCTGTCTGTCATTGGTGATAATAATGGCTTCTCCCGGTGCCACATCAGCAATCAGTTCAAAATGGTGTAAATCTAAGGCAATGCTTTCTGAGGCTACCATATATTCATGTTCTTCAGGGTTTCCTGATTCTGACTTACGGACTCCATAAACCAATGGCCTGATACCGTTTGGATCACGAAAAGCCACTATGCCGTAACCTGGAATGATTAGCACATTAGCATAGGCGCCTTCACAGCGTTTATGAACCCTGGATACTGCATGAAAGATGGCATCGGGAGTAATCACCAAACCAGAAGCATTTTGTAATTCATGGGCAAAGACATTCAGCAATACTTCTGAATCTGATTGCGTATTGATGTGACGACGATCTTCAGCAAAAATTTCTTTTTTTAACTGTTCTGCGTTATGTAGATTACCATTGTGTGCCAAAGCAATGCCAAAAGGAGAGTTTACATAAAATGGTTGGGCTTCTTCAAAATTACTCGAACCAGCTGTGGGATAACGCACATGCCCTATTCCTGAATGCCCTTGTAACTTTTTGGCACTTTCAGATTTAAAAACATCACTGACCAAGCCGTTGTTTTTCACCAACTCCAGGCGATTACCATGACAAGTAGCAATACCTGCCGCATCCTGTCCTCTGTGTTGCAGGATGGTTAAACACTCATAAATGGTTGAGGCAACATGATGATTACCAATGATTCCAACGATTCCACACATTATTGTTCTGGGTCCTGTTCTGATTGTTCGGGAGGGTTTATTTGTTCAGTTTCAAGCGGCTTGTATTGCCCTGACTCCATAAGTTGTTGTAATTTCTGTAATTGCTCAGGGTTTAGTCCGTTTTTCATGGCTTCATTGATTTTTTCAGCATCAAAAGAAAAATAGTCAGCCCAATCCTCAGGCATCTGCTCTTTAAGCCAATTGGCAATCTTGGAAAATTGGGGTTGCAGTTTTGACTCGTTCCACCAGGGGTCTTGTGACAAGGGTGTGGCTTGTAAAAACAAAATGATCAGCGTCACTGCCAGGACACCACGTCCCAAGCCAAAAAACATACCAAAAAAACGATCGGTAGCTCCCAGACCGGTTTTTGCAATCATCTTGCCTACCAGATAATTGATCAGTCCACCGACAATTAATGCCGCAAGAAACAGCGCCACGAAGGCAATCAAATGTCTGGCGGATGGTAACTCCACATAGGGTTGCAACCAACTGGCTCCTTTTTCAACAAAAGTCCAGGCCAGCCAAAATGCACCTATCCAAATCAACAATGATAAAACTTCACGAATCAATCCACGAAATAAGCTAACAACCACAGAGATGGCCAAAATGGCTATGATTGTCAGATCAAACCAGTTCATCAATTCACAACTTGGCTGAGCTCATGATTTTTTACCAAACCATCAAGTTTTAACTTTGTTTTGAGTTCAGCCTGGGTTTTCTCAGCATCGGTTTTTTCCATCAAAGGGCCAACCCTTAATCGGTACAATAATTTTCCATTACTATTGCTAACCTCATCTACAAAACTTTTAAATCCAGCTGCATTGACTTTGTTGCGCAAATCTATGGCGTTATTTTTATCACCAAAACTACCTAATTGCACCACCCACCCCAATTGACCTTGTATGGCCATATTTTCTACTTCACTGGCAGTGAGGGTAATTACTTTAGGAGTGCCGATATTCAGTTTCAATTGATTGACAGCTGCAACATATTGCTCAGCTTTGGTTTCAGACTGATAGATTTCTTCTGACCAAACCCGATAAAGCTTGAGACCTGGGTTATATTCAACGATCGCTTTGATGTTTTTTTGCAGCAGGCTGGTTTTTACTTTTTCAGCGTTGGCTTTTTGAGAAAAACTACCGAGTTTAACCCGATAGGCCTGACTTAAAGCTTGATTAGATGGTTGTTTGGTAACGGGCTCATTAGCTGGTTTTGTTGCAGCTGGTTTTGTTACAACTGGCTTTTGTTCGGCCGAATTTTGTTCGACGGGTCGTTGCTCAATAGGTTTTGTTTGCTTAACTGCCACTTCAGTTTCGGTCTGTTTGGCACCATTGTCAGCTTGATCCAGCAATTGATCCTTATCCTGTGTGTTATTTGAAATTGGTTTTTGTATAACAACTGGCTCTCTGGTGACTAACACCGGTTGATCTTTATCAATGGTCAAATCAACATCACCTGCTGGCAATTCAACATTCTCTGACACAGGTTTATCCAATGAGAATTTTTTTACTTCCAGATTACTGTCTGGTTCTGCTGGGATATTGATACTGATGTTTTTGTTGTGCTTTTCTTCAATGTCACCGTCAAATAACATAGGAACAAATATCACT
This sequence comes from Lysobacterales bacterium, assembly GCA_020442635.1. Classification (GTDB taxonomy): domain Bacteria; phylum Pseudomonadota; class Gammaproteobacteria; order Xanthomonadales; family Marinicellaceae; genus Marinicella. The sequence continues at coordinate 5,904 of JAGRJR010000104.1, read as the reverse complement.
GCCAAAGCAATGATGACGGCGGCTCCAATCATGCGTTGTTTTAACTCTTGATCCATGGGTAACCTTACTGCTGGGTTGCTGAACTCAATAATGAGACCATTTTTTCAAAAGAAAGTTGTTGCTGACCAAAATCACGGTCTTGCAAGGCTTTCACTGAAAAATTACCTGCTGCCATTTCGGCTTCACCCAAGATTATAGCGAATTTGGCACCGGATTTATCGGCTTTTTTAAATTGTGATTTGAAAGAAGCCTCTCCCATGTTTACCATCATTTTAAGCCCAGGCGTTGCCTTGCGAATTTTTTCTGACAGTTTCAGCGCTGTTTCTGCTGGTATGACTTTGTCCCTGATCAAGTACACATCAGTCTGGGTTTCTGGTTGCCACAGCTTATGATCAACAATCAATTCAACCAAGCGATCTACTCCCATGGCAAAGCCTGTCGCTGGGGTAGGCTTACCACCTTGCATCTCAACCAGTTTATTATAACGTCCACCAGCACAAATGGTACCTTGCGCACCTAAATCTTCGGTAATCCACTCAAACACATTATGCGAATAATAGTCCAAACCTCTGACCAACTTTGGATTCACCTGATATTCCAAATCACAAGCATCCAATATGGCCAGTAATTCACTGAAATGATTTTGAGCTTCCTGATTAAGGTAGTCTTTGATCAACGGCGCTGATGCTATTACTGATTTCATCGCCGGGTTTTTTGAGTCCAAAATACGCATTGGGTTGCTGTACAACCTGTTTTTTGCCTCTTCATCCAAAGCATCCAAATGTTGTTCAAAATATTGAATCAAGACTTCCCGGTATTTTGTTCGACAAGCTGGCGTTCCCAGGGTATTTAACTCCAGTCGAACATTCTTCAAGCCTAATTCTTGCCACATTTGACGATTCATCAGAAGCAATTCAGCATCTACATCAGGCCCTTCAAAGCCAAACACCTCTACGCCCACCTGAGAAAACTGGCGATTACGCCCTTTTTGTGGCTTTTCATAACGGAACATGGGACAGTTGTACCAAAGTTTTTGCGGGTCATTGAAGAGCAAGCCATTTTGCAAAGCCAAGCGAACTGTCGAAGCCGTACCTTCTGGACGCATTGATATGGACTCACCTTTGCGACTCTCAAAGCTGAACATTTCTTTTTCGACCACATCAGTGACTTCGCCAATGGCTGAATGGAATAATTGAGTTTTTTCCAGAACAGGAAAACGGATTTCCTGATACCCGTATCGATCCAAAATACCTGTGACTATACGCTCAATTTTTTGCCATACCCAAACCTGCTCGGGCGTCACATCATACATACCTCTTAATCGATTGACTTTTTTACTCAAAACTTCGTTCCGTTTTAAAAAGGTGTATTTTATATGAGTCATCTTTCGATAAATAGAGCTGACATAAAAAAAGGCCGCTGAAATGGTATCAGTGACCTTTCTGGATGAATTTGGTTGACTAATTAACCTGGGTCTTTAGGCCAGTTGAAATCAGCGATGTTTTTCTTCATAAATTGGTTCAAATCAATCACATCTTCGTTAATTTTTACTTGGGCGTTTTTAGCATTGCCGATTCGAAAATGTAAAGGTTGGTCAGATTGATAGGTGTACGCACCTGCTTTGACCAGATCATGTTCAATTTTACTGCCATCATTGGTCTTGATCGATATCCACGCTTCTTCCGATAACTGCAATTCAATAGAGTATTTGGCTTGACTTTGCAAAACACCCAACAGCTGTTCCTGCTGCTCAGTATTTTCAATATTTTGTTCAATATCAGCTGCTGATAATTCGCCTTCACTTTCGTCAGTTAGCTTGTAACCTGACACAGCATCAGACAAAATTTCTGTTGTTTCATCCTCAACGTAATTATCAACCTTATCATCAGACTCTTCCTGTAACTTAACCTGTGGGATCAATGAGGAATAAGTAACATTTTTGCCATTTTTCTTTTCACTGCCATTGTTCTCTGCCAATTGCAAATTTGTATCAGTACCTTTCCCAGGAATAGTCCACTTATCCCATACAAAGTAAAAACTTAATGCCAGCATACCCAATAAGGCAGTACCTACTGCATAGCGTCCCAAATGATTTGAACGCCTTTTGACTTTGGCCAATGGACTGACACCCATTGCCTCAGATGTCAGACGGGTTTGAGATTGAAGGTATTGGATAGGGATTTGCAACAATACCTCGTCAAAGGAGATACCAAGTGCCTTGCAATAATTCTTCACATGTCCTTTGACAAAAGTCGGGGCGCCTAATTTGCCAAAATCACCTGACTCTATATAATGGACAAAATCACGGGTAATTTTCAGTGATTCAGCCAAAGACTCAATCGTCATACCCTGATTTTCTCGGATTGATTTTAATTGTTTTATATCAATCTCATTATTTGTGTTGTCTGTTTTCATTGTGTGTTTGTTTTATTATTTTAATTGTCTTAGTTGTGCCAAATATTGATTGGCCATCTTTTGATTCCCCAGTTTTTTCTCGACCTCGTAAGCCACTTTAAGAACTTTTTCATCCAGCACCATGATACTTTCTAGCCTTTGTATAAATGCTCTTGCTGTCATACTTTCACCTTTGCCAGCTGATAAAATCACCATGTTATAAAGTGAAATAGGTAAATTCGGGTTGACCTTTAAGGCTTCTCGAAAATTAAATTCTGCCAACTCAGATTGTTCTGCTTTCATCAAACAAACACCCATATTTTCCCTAACAGTTTCGGGTGTTTTGTAAAAGGGATTGGCCAAGGTCTTTTTGTAATATTCAACAGCTTCCAGATATTTCCCATTTTGACATAAAAATGTGCCATAGTTATTCAGTATCGTTGGGTCATCTGGCGCGTATTTGATTGACAATTTGTAATGCTTTTCCGCATCGACCATCGCATTCATGGTGCTGTAAACCAGAGCCAGTCCAGAATGCGCAATGGCTAATTTTGGATTATGCGCCAAGGCTCGTTTAAATTTTTCAATGGCAGTGTCAAAGTCATTTCTTTCAAAATAGGCCACGCCCATTTTGACATTGATCATTTCCGGGCTACTGTTGTCGACCTGTTGTGAATCGGATTCGTTGTAGCGCTTGGTTGGTGTTGTTGAAGCACAGCCCACCATAATCATCAACACAAAAACTATCCAAACATTTTTCATCACACCAACTCCAATTGTAATTTATTCACTTGGGAAGACCTTCTGGTTCGGTCCATAAATTCTCCAGCTAATTGTCCACACGCTGCAGCAATATCATCTCCACGGGTTTTTCTCACCGTCGTGATAAACCCGTTTTTCATACAAATTGCCTTGAATTGTTCAATGGCATCTGGTTTTGATTGTTTGAATAAACTTCCAGGAAATGGATTGAAAGGAATCAAATTAATTTTTGAAGGCAAATCTGCCAACAAAAGACACAATGCTCTGGCATGTTCTGGCTGGTCATTCACACCATCAATCAAAGTGTACTCAATAGTGATTCTGGCCTTTCGTTTGTTTTTAATAAAATCCTTACATGCAGATAACAATGTCTCGATGTTATATTTCTTATTAACAGGAACCAGTTTATTTCTCAAATCATCAAATGGCGCGTGCAGTGATATGGCCAAGGCAACATCAGCATCCTGATTTAATTGCACAATTTTAGGTACTAAGCCAGCTGTGCTGACAGTAACGCGACGATTTGCAAAGCCAAATCCCAAGTCATCACGCATGATGTTTAATGCTGGCAACACGTTTTCATAATTAGCCAAGGGCTCACCCATGCCCATCATCACCACATTAGTGATCACTCGATTATTTTTATGATGCCCCAATTGCTTGGCGGCCACCCAAACTTGAGCAATGATTTCCGCGGTGGTTAAGTGTCGGTTAAAACCCTGTGCGCCAGTAGCACAAAAAGTACAATTAAGGGTACAGCCAACTTGAGAAGATACACATAAAGTACCACGATTTTTTTCGGGGATGAATACGGTCTCAACGGCGTTGATGTCATCAACTTTTAACAGCCATTTGATGGTGCCATCAGATGATTTGCTTTCGTTCAACAACTCTGGAAGCGCAGTCATGCATGTTTCAGACAGACGATTTCGCAACACTTTGCTGAAGTTATTGAATTGATTGAAGTCCAATTCAAAATCACCATAAATCCACTTCATGGCCTGTTCCGCACGAAAACGATGCTCGCCCATATCGACGAACAGTTTTTCCAGACTGGCACGATCCAGATTCAGTAGATTTATGGTTGCGTTTTCCAATGTTCTCTTAGTTCAATTCAATTGAAGAAAAGAAGTAGGCAATTTCAACCGCTGCAGTTTCTGGCGCATCTGAGCCATGTACTGCATTGGCATCAATGCTTTCAGCAAAATCAGCTCTAATTGTTCCCGCTGCTGCTTCCTTAGGATTAGTGGCACCCATGATGTCGCGATTTTTACTGATGGCATGATCACCTTCAAGCACCTGAATCATCACAGGACCTGAAGTCATGAATTCAACCAAATCACCAAAAAATGGTCTTTCCCTGTGTACTGCATAAAAACCTTCAGCTTCAGCTTGGCTTAAGTGCTTCATTTTTGCTGCAACAATTTTCAAGCCAGCATCTTCAAATCTTTGGTAAATTTGACCAATTACATTTTTGGCAACTGCATCAGGCTTGATAATTGACAAAGTTCTTTCTTTAGACATCTTTTACTCCATACCGACGATTAATTCAAGATTTTCTTTTAAAATCTGTAATTTACGTCTTCAATTAAAAAAAAATTTTAACTTTTGGGCTTACTAATAAGAAAACTGCTTCATTTTTCATACTAGTCAACCCCAAAAACCCGCGCATTGTATCAACTTTACCCGACATTAGAAACCGCAAAACGCCGATTTTATTGGCTTTTATGTGGTTTTTTTGTGACGTTACTCACGCAAAACACACATAGCAATATTTATGCCACTTAGCGATTAAAACAATCGTTTGAATTGCGAACCTGGCAGACATCATTTACAATGCCAACACCCTCAATTTTCAAGGTTAAATATGACAACGCTATCAACCAAGGAAAGAATTCTAAATAGTACGGAAAACCTGATTGCGGAACATGGTTTTGCTGAACTTTCTATCAGAAAAATCAGTCAGCAGGCACACACCAATTTGGCTGCCATTAACTACCATTTTGGCAATAAACAGCAATTAATTGAACATGTGCTTGAAAGAAGATTAAATAATCTGTTCCAGGTCCGAGAAAAAATGTTACATGACTTGAATCAGGGTAATTCCGCCATGGCTTGTAATTTGGAACAGGTACTACATGCTTTTATCGCTCCGGCATTGTACATGATTAACGACAGGCACCAAGGCGGTCGTGTTTTTATGAAAGTTTTGGCTCGTGCCTACGCTGAACAAAGCGAGTCCCTGCATCACTTACTGTCAACCCGTTATACGCCGATTATTAAAGAGTTTGCCGAAGCCATACACTTGGCATGCCCGGAACTTCCAAGAGAAACCATTTTCTGGCGTTTTCACTTTATCATTGGCGCCCTGACCTACACCATGGGCGATTTTGGGGCTTCAAGCCGTGCCAAACAAATGCCCGAACATGAATATTTCAATAAGTCTGTAGAAGAATTGATCAAATTTGGCGTGGCTTCATTAACCGCTGACGTCAATAGTTAATGACCCTGTATTTTTTTACATTATTTCTACTGGCAGTTATTCATGCCTTTTACTTACTGCCTTTTTGGCTGTTATCAATTTTTTGGTTTTTAACACCATTTGTTTGTTACAAATTACAATTGATTACCAATACACAGGGTATCATTACCCTTTTTTTGTTACTGAATATCATCATTATTGGCAACATCAGACACATTCGCATGCTGTTCTTCACCCTGCCACTGTTGCGAATTTTCAATAGCAAA
>JAGRJR010000103.1 GCA_020442635.1 Lysobacterales bacterium | reverse complement strand
CGTGAATGTAAACGATCATACAACACACCTACACACAGGAACATGGCTGCTGAAATAAAACCGTGCGAAATCATTTGTACCATGGCACCTTCAACGGCCATTTGACTGTTGCCATTATTCTTCATCAACATGAACACCAGGAATAAACCCAATGTCACAAAACCCATGTGGGAAATTGAAGAGTACGCAATCAGTTTTTTCATGTCTTTTTGCACCATGGCAACCAAACCGATATAAACAACTGCGATTAAGGACAAGGTAACCAGCAACCAGGTAAACTCAGAACTGGCATCTGGAGTAATGGGCAATGAGAATCTCAAGAAACCATATCCACCAATTTTCAACATGATAGCCGCCAGCACCACTGAACCACCAGTAGGTGCCTCAACATGTGCATCAGGCAACCAGGTGTGAACTGGAAACATTGGAATTTTCACTGCAAATGCGGCCAGGAATGCAAAGAACAAATAACTTTGTTCCTTCATGGTCAATGAATGCATAGCCAAATCGGTTAAATTCCAGCTACCTGATTGCATATACAAATAAATCAAACCAATCAGCATAAATACCGATCCAAGGAAAGTATACAGGAAGAATTTTATGGTAGCATAAACTCTGTTTGGGCCACCCCAAATGCCAATAATTACAAACATTGGAATTAACATGGCTTCAAAGAAAATGTAGAACAACATCGCATCTTGTGCGGTGAACACACCAATCATCATCCCTTCTAAAATCAGGAATGCTGCCATGTATTGATGCACATTAACTTTTATTACCTGCCAGGCTGATAAGACTATCAACACAGTAATAAATGTAGTTAGTATCACCAAAGGTAAAGCAATGCCATCAATTCCCAAATGATAATAAATATCAAAAGCATCAATCCACAACAACTTTTCAACAAACTGTAGTTGGGCCGTAGATGAATCAAACTGAGTCCATAGCGGCAAACTGATAACAAAAGTCACCAAAGTAATCAGCAAGGCCACTATTTTAACTATACCAGCACGGCCACTTCCTAATGGTAACAAGGCCAAACCACCTAAAATTGGCAGCCAAATAAGAACACTTAATATTGAACCTTCAAACATAAAACTACTGCCTATTTAAAAACGTAAAGACCAATGAAGACAATCACACTGACAACCATAACCAATGCATAATGATACACATAACCTGATTGTATCGAGCGGATGAACTTAGAAACGGCATTTATGGCTTTGGTACTACCATTAACAATCCATCCATCAATTAATTTTGAATCCGACCATTTCCATAACGCTTCACCTAATTTCACGCTACCATTAGCAAACACTTTTTGATTGAATGAATCGAAACCGTATTTATTATCCAAAATTCTATGTACAGGAGCCAATTTTTTCTTTAACTTGGAGGCCAATGAGATTTTTTTCATGTAGATATAAGTCGCTACAGCAAAGCCTGCCAAAGCCAGAAAGAAAGGCACAGCCATGAGACCATGTAAAGCAAAACCACCAGGGCTTTCAAAATGATACAAACCTATTTCTTTCACCACATCATTAGCAGGTTTGATATGAATGGCATCAGACATAAAGCCACCAAACAACATTGGCTCAATGGTCATCCAGCCAATGGCTATTGAGGGAATTGCCAGTAAAATTAATGGCAATGTCACCACCCAGGGGGTTTCATGCAGATGTTCTTTGGTATGATGATCCATGCGTTCCTTGCCATGGAAAGTTAGATACAATAAACGGAAACTGTACAATGCAGTTACAAAAACACCAAGTAAAACAGCAATGTATGCCACACCAGAACCCCATCGCTCTGATAAATGTGTCGCTTCAATAATCACATCTTTTGAAAAAAAGCCTGAAAAACCCGGAAAACCCGTCAAAGCCAAGGTGCCAATCCAAGCCGTGGCAAAAGTAATAGGCATGTATTTACGCAAACCACCCATTTCTTGCATATCCTGTTTGTGGTGCATGGCGATAATCACTGAACCTGCTCCCAAGAATAATAAAGCCTTAAAAAAAGCATGCGTCATTAAATGAAAAATAGCTGCTGAATATGCCGATACACCCAAGGCAACAGTCATATAGCCCAGCTGTGACAGTGTTGAGTAAGCAATCACACGCTTGATGTCATTTTGCACAATTCCAATCAAGCCCATGAAAAAGGCGGTAAAAGCTCCAATCAGCATAACAAAACTTAAAGCAGTATCAGACATTTCAAACAATGGCGACATTCTCGAAACCATAAAAATACCAGCAGTCACCATGGTAGCAGCATGAATCAACGCTGAAATTGGAGTCGGGCCTTCCATAGAATCGGGCAGCCAAACATGTAAGGGAGCTTGTGCTGATTTACCCATCGCACCAATGAACAAAGCAATACAGATAAATGTCATCATCGACCATTGCTTATCACCAAATATATTGATGGTCTCATTGGCCATCTGAGGCGCCTGATTAAATACTTCTACATAATCCAAGGTACCAAATGTCAGCAATACAGCCCCAATACCCAACAAGAAACCAAAGTCGCCAACCCTATTTACCAAAAACGCTTTCATGTTAGCGAAAATAGCTGACTCTTTTTTGTACCAAAAACCAATCAACAAATATGAAACCAAACCCACAGCTTCCCAACCAAAGAAAAGTTGCATGAAGTTGTTAGACATAACCAGCATCAGCATGGCAAACGTAAACAATGAGATGTAACTGAAAAACCGCTGATAACCTGAATCTTCACTCATATAGCCAATGGTATAGATATGCACCATCAACGAAACGAATGTCACCACACTCATCATCACAGCGGTTAGGGAGTCCACCATAAATCCTACATGCATGGACAAATCGCCAGTTACCATCCAGGTATAGAGGTTTTCGTTAAAAGCTGAGGCTTCACCGTTAATAAACTGCAGTAAGACTTTGATAGACAAAAAGCAAGAGGTGCCAACTGCAGCAATAGTCACTGTATGAGCACCGACTCTTCCTATTTGACGTCCGAATAAACCGGCAATGGCTGCAGCAACCAATGGAGCGAAGGCAATAACCATTAATATTGTTTTCATTTCCATCTTTATCCTTCCAACTCGTTGATTTCTTTAACCTCAAGTGTTTTCTTATTACGGAATAACACCACCAGAATAGCCAGGCCAATGGCTGCTTCAGCGGCTGCCACGGTTAAAATAAAGAACACAAACACCTGTCCCTGCACATCACCCAAATATTTGGAAAATGCGATGAGGTTGGTGTTCACTGCCAACAGCATTAACTCAATGGACATCAATACCACCAATACATTACGACGGTTGACAAAAATACCCGCCATACTGATGACAAATAATATGGCAGAGACAATTAAATAATGCTGTAAACTCATGATTCTTCTCCATGATCCTGATCTTGGCCTTTTTCCGCTTTCATGGAAACAATCCTGACCCTCTCTGTTGGATTGATGTTGATTTGTTTGCCCGCATCCATTTGTTTGTTACCTTCTCGCTTGCGCAAGGTCAGCATAATGGCTGCAACAATCGCAACCAACAACACCACAGCAGCTATTTCAAATGGATACACATAATGGGTAAATAATTCCAAGCCCACTTCTTGAACATTGCTGTAACCTTGTCCTTGTCTAATCAGTTCATTGGTAGGAATCTGGCCGCTGAGTTTATAACCAAACAACATCATTAACTCAACCAACATGGCCGCTGCAATCAATATAGCAGCTTTAGTATATGACTGTTTTAGTTGTGACGCTTTAGCTTGTTTAACATCTAACATCATCACCACGAACAAGAACAATACCATTACCGCTCCAACATAAACCAGTACCAATGTAATCGCCAGAAATTCAGCTTCTATCAACAGCCACAATACAGCTGTATTAAAAAAGCACAGCACCAAAAATAATGCTGAATAAATGGTGTTTTTCACACTGATCACGGCCATGGCTGAACCCACCGTGAATGCGGCGAAAACATAGAAAATCAATTGTTGAAATAATTCTGGACTAATCATCATCTGTACTTCGCATCCTGTTGTTTTGTTTTAGCGATTTGTTCTTCATACATATCACCGATAGCCAATAGCTGCTCTTTCGTCATGACATTTTTGCCCATAGACTCAAAATGATATTCGTGTATATCGGTTTCTACAATAGAATCGACGGGACAAGATTCTTCACAAAAACCACAATAAATACATTTGAACAAATCAATCTCATATTTTGTGGTTCTTCGAGATCCATCTTCTCTGACATCCGAATCGATGGTGATTGCTGCTGCAGGACAAACTGCTTCACATAACTTACAGGCAATACAACGTTCTTCACCATTTGGATATCGTCTTAAAGCGTGTAAGCCTCTGAATCTCGGTGATTTAGGTGTTTTCTCTTCAGGGTAGCGAACGGTAAATTTTCTTTTGAAAAAATACTTCTGTGTCAGCATCAGACCCTTGCGGATCTCATTCAGAGTTAAACTTTTTAAATACTTAACAAATTTCGTCATCACTCATCTCTAAATATCAGTTCCACCAAGGACCTACGTTGTAAACTTTCATCACAGCCACAACCATAATCCACACAATGGTTATTGGAATAAACACCTTCCAACCCAAGCGCATAATTTGATCGTAACGATACCTCGGTAAAGAAGCCCTTAACCAGAAATAGGCATAGAGGAAAATAGATGTTTTAGCCAGGAACCAAATAATGTTAGGTTGTGCAATCCAGCTATCACCAGTAAAAGGTGAATACCAACCACCCAAAAACATAATAGCTGTTAATGCAGAAATGATAATCATATTGGCATATTCGCCAAGGAAAAACAGAGCGAAAGCCGCACCCGAATATTCAACGTGGAAACCTGCCACAATTTCTGATTCACCTTCTGCCACATCAAATGGAGCACGATTGGTTTCTGCCACCCCGGAAATGTAATAAATAAAAAACAAAGGTAATAATGGCCATACATACCAATTGAGCATACCACCTTCTTGTGCTCGAACAATGTCAGATAAATTCAACGTACCTGCAGCTACCAAAACACCCACCAGAGCAAAACCCATGGCGATTTCATAAGAAACGATTTGTGCAGCAGAACGCAAAGCACCTAATAATGCATATTTAGAATTGGAAGCCCAACCAGCAATAATGACACCATAAACCCCCAATGATGTCATGGCCAACACATAAACCAATCCAGCATTGATGTCAGCCAACACCCAACCATCATCGAATGGCACCACCGCCCAAGCAGCAAATGCTGTTGCCAGGGTAATGATAGGGGCTATCAAAAATAAAAATTTGTTGGCATTTTTAGGAAAAATGATTTCCTTGGTCAACAGCTTTAACACATCAGCAAAAGGTTGTAACAAACCTCTTGGACCGACGCGATTGGGTCCCATTCTGACGTGCATAAAGGCAATTACTTTACGTTCAAAATACGTCAAATAAGCCACTGTCAGAATCACCCCAAGTACAATAGCCAAGATGTAAACCAAGTTGTCAAAAATAAGAAAGTTTAGCATTTCTATCATGACTGTGCTCCTATGATACTAACGCTCAGCTCCGAAGCATTCAGGTTCATGGCAGATGCCCTACCAAGATTAACCACTGCCGAACCTTCAGGAACGTCTTGTATAACTGAAAGAGTTAATTCAGCATACCGACCATCCTGCTCGACTGAAACCAAATCGCCTTCTTTAAAACCAATTGATAACAAATCATTAGGATTTACATAAACAGTATCAGCTGTTGCCAAAGGACTATTTTGTAAAGGTGTTGACCTACGACATAATGGATCACCATCATAAATGCCTCTATGAGCATAAAGTGCTAAGCCTTTAACTTCACAATTATTTATTGGACATTCCTGATTCACAATTGCCTTGGGTAACGTTAATTTTTCAGTTTTGGCCATCACTTCATTGATATTTTCGTAATCAAAATCAGCAAAGCCTAATAAATTACCTAACACGCGTAATACCCGCCAGCCAGGTTTGGTTAGACCGGGAGATTTTTGAGCAACCATGGTGACTTGTCTTTGACCATAGTTGTTAATCACACTACCAGTTAATTCTGGCAACAGAGCAATTGGCAAAATCAAATCAACTCTAGCTTTCAAAGCTTCATTACAGAATGCATTAAAAGCTACAGAAAAGTCACTGTTAGATAAAGATTTTTTAATAGCTGCCTGATCGGCAAAATCTTCTATTTCTGCCTGGTAAATTAAATTTAAACGGTGTTCTTTTTGCTTGATGTCACCATTGGCATGCAAACCAGTTACCAAAGCACCAGCAGCATTGGCACCTGACATCAGTTCATTAACCTGACCACCTGTTTGTTGGGCTAACCACGCAGTTACGGCTTTTATAAGATTGGCTTGTGGATGCGCTTGTGAGATTTGACCCACAATGAACAAGGCATTCACATCATTTTTAAGCAACTGCTTGGCCAAGTGATTGATGTCTTCATCGGTTTTCTGGGCTTTAACCCATTCACCCAAGTTTCCGGCAGGAAATTCTTTTTTGATTTCCGCCACACTTTTTGCCAACGAACATAACTGTTTAACCCAGTTAACTTGATTACCTACAAAGTCATGCAACAAATCGAAAGTTTGGGCAAATGATTTGGGGCCAAATGAAGAAATTTCTGCACCGGCTAACCAGGCTTGACGTACCTTGTGGTTCAAAATCGGTTGTTCATGACGAATATCCCCACCGACTATAACAATTTTTTTAGCTTTTGAAACTTCAGCTAGTTTCACATCAACACGAGCCATGCGGTCATGCAGTGAAAAGTCGGTTATATCAATCCGATGCTCATGTTCATGACTTCCCAAGTGATTAAACAATTGTTTAAGCAGGTAATATTCTTCAGTCGATGCATAATTGCCCGCATACAAGGCAATTTCTTCACCATCAAGCTTTTTGAATTGTTTGACCAATGTAGCTAAAGCATCTTCCCATGAAAGCTCATGCCATTGACCATTTTCTTTGTACATAGGATGCAGCACCCTATCCGCATCATTTTTCAAACCATGAATGGCATAGCGATCACGGTCAGAAATCCAGGCTTCATTGATGTCATCGTTGTCCTGAGGCACTGTGCGCAAGATATTGCCATTGCGGGTGTGATAATACAGATTTGACCCAACACCATCATGCATTGAAACAGCTGAAGTGGCCATCAACTCCCAGGCTCTTGCTTTGTATCTGAATGGTTTATTAGTCAAAGCACCGACTGGACATAAATCAATCACATTACCAGACATTTCAGATGAAACACCTTTACCCACAGCGGTACTGATGTTGGTGCGATCACCACGACCAATACCACCTAATTCATCGGTGCCAGCGACTTCGTTAAGGAATCGAACACAACGGGTACATAAAATACATCGTGTCATGTCGGTGGCTATTAATGAACCTAAATTTTCATCTTTGACGACTCGTTTTGAATCTACATAGCGAGAAACATCACGTCCATAACCCATTGATACATCTTGTAACTCACATTCTCCGCCTTGGTCACAAATCGGACAGTCCAGCGGATGGTTGATTAACAAGAATTCCATCACATTGCGTTGTGCATCAGTGGCTCTTTTCGATTGCGTATAAACTTTCATGCCATCCATTACCGGGGTAGCACAAGCAGGTAAAGGCTTGGGCGCCTTTTCCACATCCACCATACACATGCGACAATTGGCCGCCACTGACAATTTTTTGTGGTAACAAAATCTGGGGATTTTAATACCTCTACTGTCAGCCGCTTCAATAATCATACTGCCTTTTGCAACTTCAACAGATTGACCGTCGATTTCAATGGTCACTTTATTGTCAGCCACTTGCGGGGTACTCTCTGTCATGAAGTTAACCTCTCATTCATTGATTTTTTGTGTTCCACAAAATATTCAAACTCATCCCAGTAATATTTCAAAATACCTTGTACTGGCCATGCGGCTGCTTCACCAAAAGCACAAATGGTGTGGCCCTCGATCTGACCTGCGGCCTGTTTCAGCATTTCGATGTCATCTTGTTCCCCTTTACCTTCCAAGATGCGAGTCAATACACGGTACATCCAACCTGTACCTTCACGACAAGGGGTACACTGACCACAAGATTCCATGTAATAAAAACGCGACAGACGATGACATACTTCAACCATACAAGTACCTTCAGCCATGACAATCACAGCACCAGAACCCAAACCGGAGCCAGCTTGTCCAATGGCATCAAAGTCCATTGTTAAGCCCATCATCACTTCAGCTGGTAATACTTTCATCGACGACCCACCAGGAATAACAGCCTTTAATTTTTTGCCATTCAATACGCCACCAGCCATTTCTAACAAATCACTGAAAGGGGTTCCTAATGGAATTTCATAGTTACCTGGTTTATTGACATGTCCAGAAACTGAAAATATCTTAACGCCACCATTATTAGGCTTGCCTAATTCCAAAAACCATTCTGCTCCATTACGCATGATAGCTGGAACTGAGGCAAATGATTCTGTATTATTGATGGTCGTCGGTTTACCATAAATACCAAAATTGGCTGGAAAAGGCGGTTTGAAGCGTGGTTGACCTTTTTTTCCTTCCAAAGATTCCATCAAAGCGGTTTCTTCACCACAAATATATGCGCCAGCACCATGGACAGCATATAAGTCAAAATCAACACCGGAATCACTGATATTACGACCCAACAAGCCCGCATCGTACGCTTCTTTTAAAGCCGCTTCAAAGTTTTCGAAAGGCTCGTGGTGAAATTCGCCACGTAAATAATTGTAGCCAACAGTTGCACCCATGGCATATCCGCCAATGGCCATACCTTCTATGACTGCATGAGGGTTATAACGTAAAATATCACGATCATGGCAAGTGCCTGGCTCTGATTCGTCAGAATTACACAAAACATACTTTTGACCCGGTGCATCCTTGGGCATGAAGCTCCATTTTAGGCCAGTGGGAAAACCTGCACCGCCGCGTCCACGTAAGGCAGAAGCCTTGACCGTGTCGATGATTTCATTTTTGTCGGTTTTATCCTTGAGAATTTTTTTCCAGGCCTGATAACCACCCTTTTCCAAATAGTTTTTTAAAGAGGGGTCTTTATCAGGATTCAAACAAACATTATGCTCGGCCATCAAGACAGCCCTCCTAACAACGTATCAATTTTTTCTTCAGTTAGATTTTCATGGTAATGACCGTTGATAATCATCATTGGAGCACCAACACAAGCTGCCACACACTCTT
>JAGRJR010000102.1 GCA_020442635.1 Lysobacterales bacterium | reverse complement strand
CCGGATGTATGATCATGTGCTCATTAAGGACTTCGACGTGATCAATATTGATAGACAACACCCCTTCATTGCGCCCACGAAGCAATGCCAACATACGGTGCGATGGGATTTTATTGACCGCTTCAGAAAAATCAAAATAGTCCTTAAAGCGTTCGGCTTTTTGTTCGGTTTCCTGTCCTGGCATCGTTTTGGCAATGACCACACCCTGTCCCCACAACCAGTCACGTAATTCCTGCACCAAATCCGCATCTTCAGATAAATCCTCTAAGGCGATCTGACGTGCGCCATCCAAAGCAGCAGCCACATCCTTGACATGTAACTTCTCATCATCCCCTTCAGATTGAACAAATTTTACGGCCAACGCTTCAACGTCTGCCGTTGGAGATGCAATGATTTGTTGTAACAAAGGCTCTAAACCAGCCAATCGAGCCATTTGCGCCTTGGTCTGACGTTTTTTCTTGTAGGGCAAATACAGGTCTTCCAAACGGGTTTTGGTTTCAGCATCCATGATGGCTTGCATCAAAGCATCGGTCATTTTGCCCTGCTCTTCGATCGCTTTGATGATGGTTTCACGGCGATCATCCATATCACGCAAATAACCCAATCGCTCTTCCAATAGTCGTAATTGGGTATCATCCAAACCACCAGTGACTTCTTTGCGGTAACGTGCAATAAACGGCACCGTATCACCGCTATCTAACAATTCGATGGCAGCTTGAATTTGATTATTCCTGGCATTAATTTCAGCCGCAATGATGTTTACGTGTTTTGAATTGACCACTGTTTGTCCCATGGATATCGTTTAAAAAATGGCGCATTTTAGCATGTCAATGCAATTTAACTTTCAAAATCATCTTTAAAAATAAGATCGATGATTTCTGTATCAATCTTTATATCCTTTACAGAAATTTCTAGTTCTCCCGTTGTGGCGTTAGCCGCTTCCACAAAAAAATGTACACCTAAAATATCAAATCCTGATTCTGGTATCGGATCTTGAAAACGATTAAATTCATTGGCGCATTTGAATAACTCTGTTAAGTTAACATTATAATCTGTATAAAAACCAAAAAGAGACAATGGTTCTATATCTATTCCTACACACTCTGATACTTTATGAGCACCTAAAAAAGCAATTTCGCCACCAGGCCAAAACATACTGTCAGCAATTGGCCAATTCCATTTTGTCGTGCTATTTGCGTTTGTTGCATCAGAAATAACACCTGAACCAAATAGTTCAATCCATACAAATTTTGGATAGCTGATATCGGGATCTCCTGGGTTAGCTGCACTTTCCCATTCTGCTATTACAAAGAATCCAGCGTGTGAGCCAGCAGGATTTTTCTGTGGACAATTCAGTTCTGTGCAGTCAAATGGAATATAGTCTCCCAATTTCATCTTAAATTTAAGAAAGTCAGCATAACCAGCATCTAAAGCTGGAACTGTTGCAACCACATCCATATTGCCTGCATCCTTGTGTGATCCAACAGAAAGAAACGGAAGACCAGGTTCCAATACATTATCACAATAAGGATTCAGTTGACTGGCATTTATTTTAACGTTAATCTGTTTTTTATTCTCACCAACAACATCAGTTGTGCTTATATTGAAAATTTTTTCTGGTTCGATTTCGTGGTTAGCAATCGGTTGAGATAAACTGGGTGGGCCGACCCTACACTGATCAAAGGATGGGTCATGATTGGCATGAATCACCCAGTAGTCATTTGTTTGCGGATTTCCAATAGAAAAATATGGACTGTCTGAGTAAGACAAACAACCTAACCAAGAATCACCTATGGGCGTAGTATCCCCGCCACAAGCCGATCTAGTTTGTGTATTTCCCTGCCAATCACTGGGGTTATTACTCCTGAATCCAGCACATGAAAAAACTGGATCTGCGGACGCATCGAACAAACACCCTTGCTCACCATGCAAGCCATTGTTTGCATAAGATAAATTTAGATAGTCATTTCCTGTCCCTAATCCAAAAGCATATTCAGAGCGAATATCGCCATCGACAATATTTCTATCATGCACATCAGCATAGACCACACCTAAAAAAAAGAAAGAACTGAGTATTATGAGTGATTTATCAATCATTGGAATCTCCAAAATAAATACCTTATTGTATGCGATACAATGTACTTTAACAGACAATCAACTATTTACTTAAGATTGAAGATACTTAAAAACGTGCGAGTTGTACATTTATATAATGGCTTTTCCACAACAAAATAGAGAACAATTGAAATAAACACTATGGATACAACCAACAAAACATAACCCAAAAGTGAAAATACATTTGAACTACTTAATTTCATTAAGCCGCTTGAGTTAAATAATCCCAATAAAACAAGGTGACATAAATATAATGTATAGGAAGCATCTCCCATTTTTTGAATAAAAGCAGGCATTATTTTGTTATATTTACACTCAAACAAAAGCACAAGATAAACAATTACTAAGGAAAACACACCCACAGAAGCAATCCTTTCCAACCCTTCATTTCGATAAAAAGGGAAGACCATTAAATAAGCGCTAATCAACCCTAAAATGACAAAAACTAAAAGCCATTTTATGGCCATTATTTTTGAAAAAACATAAAATAAAGCATAACCAGCCAAAAACTCGAGAATAAACGAAGAAAAAAAGAAAATTTGTTTTTGATTACCTGTATAAAAATTTACAAACAGGACAGCAAGCGCAAAAAAAATCATGATAAATATTTTATTTAAGTATGGGCTTAACAATAAAGCGGTAATAAATAAATAAAAATACAATTCATAGCTTAGAGTCCAGGATGCTGAGATAACCAGTTCCTGAGGAGGTATATTTAATAAGAAAAACGAGCCCCAAAAATCATATTTAGACATTGAATTGGCTGAATCAATATAAATCAAAGCTATTGCCAGTAGCAAGATTGGCCAATAGCCCATAAATATCCTGGTCAGTCTTTTAATGAGAAATATTGAAGCATTGGCAATATTAGACGCCAGGCCTGCCGTACTTTTTGCCATTACCAACCCGGAAATAATAAAAAATATATCAACGCCTATGTAACCATATGAAAAAAAGGTTTCAAATAACTCAAAATTCAACCCCATGGCCTCAAAGTATGGCAATGAATGAAAAACAAAAACTGCAAAAGCGGCCAAACCCCTAAGTGCTTGAATATTGGCTAATTTTCCATCCAGCATAAAGTTACTTTTTTAGTAAAACAAGGATTTGGATTTTAACATATGGACAAAATTGATAGATTGATACCAAAATCACTCTCACTGCTGTAAACAATTATTGTTCTTTAACTACCCATTACTATCAGGACTTAAAGAGTATCTACTTATTCAGTATTTAATACAGCTTGCATTATATCCATGACCAATGGGATTGGCTAATTTTTCACGGTTGTGTCATTATAATTTGTCATAAATTAACCTTGAGACAGTCCATCACTATGAAAAAATTTTTGTTAAAACCACTTTTAAAAGGTTCTTTGGTTGTTTTTCCAGTCATTATAACCATTTGGGTGATTTGGTCCTTAGTCACTTGGATTGATGGTTTGGGTCGCAAAACACTTGAGCCCTTTTTGCTGGACCATTTGATTTTCCCAGGTGCTGGCTTGATTGTGGTGATTGCTATTTTACTAGCGGTTGGCTTATTGTTTCAGTTCAACTATATCAATTGGATTTTTTCACAGGTAGAAAAATACCTGATGAAATTTCCATTGGTGAAAACAGTTTACAGCGCCATGAAAGATCTGGCTGGCATGTTCGATAACAAACAGAACAAAGACCAACAAGTTGTGTTGGTTAACATGCAAAATTCTGGCCTTGGCTATTTGGTGGGTATGATAACCAACACCCAACTGCCTTCGGCAGTGAACAATCAACAAGCGCATAAGCTGGTTGCTGTGTATTTACCCATGAGTTATATGGTTGGTGGCTATACTATCCTGATTGAAAAAGAAAAGGTTAAGCCCGTGGATTGGTCTTTTGAAGAAGCCATGCGCTTTGCCTTGACTGCTGGTGTCTCCCAAAAACCAGAGGATTTTGCTGAAAAAATCATGCAGAAATCCTAGTTTTTCAAAACAGTTGTGGCCATGTACATAGACTCTTTCAAAGCCTTCAAGTATCATTAGCGCTTTGTCAATTTACAGATAACACATGGCTGAATACATCTATACCATGATGGGCGTAAGTAAAACGGTACCGCCCAATCGAGAAATCATTAAGGACATTTCTTTGTCATTTTTTCCTGGTGCTAAAATTGGCGTTTTGGGATTAAATGGCGCTGGTAAATCAACCGTACTGCGCATCATGGCCGGTATTGACACCGAATATTCTGGGGAAGCTCGTCCGCAACCCGGCATTAAAATTGGCTACCTACCTCAAGAACCTCAGTTGGAAGACGATAAAACAGTGAGGGAAAATGTTGAAGCCGGCATGGGAGATGTAAAAGATTTGTTGACTGCGTTTGATGAAATCAACATGAAATTTGCAGAACCCATGAGCGATGATGAGATGAATGATTTACTCATGAAACAGGCTGAATTGCAGGAAAAAATTGATGCCGCCAATGGTTGGGATTTGGACCGAACCATGAATATGGCTGCCGATGCTTTGCGTTTGCCACCCTGGGATGCTGAAGTTAAAAACTTATCAGGTGGTGAGAAGCGTCGGGTGGCTTTGTGCAAATTATTATTGTCATCACCAGACATGTTGTTGCTTGACGAACCCACCAACCACCTTGACGCCGAAACTGTCGCCTGGTTAGAGCGCTATTTACATGATTTTAAAGGCACTATTGTGGCGGTCACGCATGATCGTTATTTTCTGGACAATGCCGCTGAGTGGATTTTGGAATTGGATCGTGGTCACGGGATTCCATGGAAAGGCAACTATTCTTCATGGTTGGAGCAAAAAGAAAAACGTTTGGAACAAGAGTCCAAGCAAGAGCAGGCTCATATGAAAACCATCAAGCAGGAGTTGGAATGGGTTCGCTCCAATGCCAAAGGCAGACGCACCAAGTCCAAAGCCCGTTTGAAACAATTTGAGGAATTGCAATCCAAGGAATTCCAAAAACGCAACGAAACCTCACAAATTTATATCCCACCTGGCCCAAGACTGGGTGATTCGGTGATTGAATTTAAAAATGTATCCAAAGCCTTTGGTGACAAATATCTGATTGATGACCTATCATTCAAAGTGCCACAAGGTGCCATTGTGGGCATCATTGGTCCTAACGGTGCAGGTAAATCGACTTTGTTTAATATGGTTGCTGGCACCGAACAACCTGATGAAGGCACCATCGACATCGGTCCTACCGTTGAACTGGCCTATGTTTCACAAAGCCGTGAAGACTTGGGTCACGACCGTCCGCTGCACGAAGAAGTGGCTGATGGTGAGGAAGTGATTAAAATCGGCAACTACACTGTGCCTGCCAGAGCCTGGTTAAGTCGTTTTAATTTCAAAGGAGCAGACCAACAAAAACTGGTTAAACATTTATCCGGTGGTGAACGCAATCGCTTGCAATTGGCCAAGGTCCTAAAAATGGGCGGCAATGTGTTGTTACTTGACGAACCGACCAATGACCTTGACGTTGAAACCTTACGTGCCTTGGAAGAAGCGTTATTGAGTTTTGCTGGTTGCGTGATGGTGATTTCGCATGACCGCTGGTTCCTTGATCGAATTGCCACTCATATTCTGGCCTATGAAAATAATTCACATGTTGAATTTTTTGAAGGCAATTACACCGAATATGAACAGGACTATAAAAACCGTCATGGTAAAACCTTACAGCCTGAACGTATTAAATACCGGCCATTGAAAAAGTAATTTTTGATTTTTATTTAGATTAGGCCAGACATGTACTGGCCTTTTTTACTGATCGTTCAGGCTTTTTTTAGCAGTTCTTGCTAAAATGTTTGGTTTTACGCATCCACGAAATCATGAACCTTGGCAAACCATTGACACTGATTGGACTGTTTTTTTTATCGATTACACAACTATTGGCTAATAAAAACACCCATTACCCAGAAGCCTATGCTGGATTGGGCAACAGCGCTTATCACTTGATTAAAGTAGACAACAACAAGTCCAATCAATTAAGCTTCGAACTAAAAGACAAAATCATAAACGTAGATATAAGCCATGCTCACAAGAACAAAGGAAATAACCACAGTTTCTCACAAGCCATTCCAGGTGGTTCGATTTCGGCCACAATAGGTGAAAACAGTCTTTTTGGACAAGTGCATTTGGATAACAAGCACTATATTCTGACCACCAATCAATCCGGCATTTGGGCGGTAGAACTGCCACAAAAAGGTTTAAAATTTAATTCTTGTGGCCTGGATCATAACCAGACTTTGGATGGCACTAACTTTCTTCAAAAATCCACACAAAAAGTCGCTGGGACTGTTATTGATGTGTTGATGGTATATGACCAAGCCATTCGCAATCGTTATCCTGGCAACTTATTGCAAACCCGGGTCGATCAGTATTTTCATGTAGCCAATCAATCATATGCAAACTCAGGCTTGGACTTGGCCGTCAGACTGGTAGGACTTGAGCAAGTAGGTTATAACGCCAATGATGCCAATATCAACGCCAGAGATTTATTACAGCAAATTTTAGATACTGGCGTTGTATTTACGGGTTTTGAAAATGTTCGTCAACTAAGAACCCAAACCGGTGCTGATCTGGTGATTTTTTTAAGGACTCATGATATTGAGACCCGCGGTAATTGTGGCATTGCTTTTTTCCCGGTTTCAAACAACAACAACTTGGATCACAGTTATGGCATCAATGTTATGGCTGACGGTATCAGTAGCTGGTCTGTTTGTACGGATCAATTGATGGTGCATGAAATTGGTCACAATTTGGGTGCAGGGCATCACAACTGGGATCCAACCGAATACGACTACCTTGCCGAAGCCAGAGGTTTTGCCAAAATCGGCCAGTTTGGCACCGTTATGGGGTCTTTTGGTACTGGAGACCCTAACCGTTTCTTAGAACTGGATTATTTCTCCAATCCCAATATTCAATGTGGTGGTGGAGCTTGTGGTATTTCAGGTATTGCTAACAATGTTGCAGTTATGAATCAATTTAAAAGTGGTGTTGCCGGATATCTAAACAGTGTGAGCAATGTTCCGAATCCACCTGATTATAATTTGTTATTAACCGACTTGGATGGTGATGGCATCACTGATGATGTCGATGAATTTCCTTTTGATGCCGCTGAAACCACCGATAGTGATGGTGATGGCGTAGGTGATAACAGTGATGCTTTTCCGAATGATGCCAATGAACAAATTGACAGCGATGGTGACGGTCAGGGCGACAATGCTGATATAGATGATGACAATGATGGTGTTAATGATGGTTTAGATTATTTTCCATATAACAATTTAGAAAGTATGGATCGAGACAATGATGGCGTCGGCGATAATTCTGATTGGAATAATTATTCATCAGCAGAGTTTCAAGATTTTGATAATGACCAAATTGGTAACTACGAAGATACAAACGATGACAATGACTCACTTGTAGATCTATCACTTAACCTTCAAGACTTACTTGTTATTAGTGTAGGTAACAACAGAATTTTAAGATTTGATGCTCAAACTGGTACGAGTAAAGGTATTGATGTACTTCCCAATGATGGTGTTTTTACATTCCAATCTGATATGACACTTGATACATACAGAAATTGGCTGTTATTTACTTCATCAAGTAGTATAAAAAAATTAGATTTGATGAATCAATTTGCACAACCAGAATTACTGATACCTCCATATCAATCTAATGGCTACTACATTAACTTAAATTCAGGTTTTCCAACAGCTCTTGAATCATATAACCCCTATTCTGTTTTTACTGCAAAATTAGATGATAAAATAATTACAGACTACAGATACAACCATTCTAAAGCATCAGGAATAAAAACTGATCAATTTAATGAATTAGCCGAAGAGGATAATATCATTGACATTAAAAAAATTGATAACACATTTTATTTTCTGGGACAAAAAAACAATGTATATAAAAGTAAATTTGAAAATGGACCGATATCAGGAAATAACCCTATAGAAATTATTGGAAATGGCGATTTACCGTGGTTAGTAGATCCTTATGCTTTTGTGGTTTCTAATGGCATGATGATTCATACCGATCAAGGTCGCAATAAATTGGTATTAACCGATGCCAATGATGGCAGTTATGGTGGAATTTTTGCTGATATCGCGGAATTGGGTTACTCCAACCCTACGGGCATAGAAATCACCAATGATGGTCGCCTATTGGTAGCTGTCAGTGACCAAAACGCTATTTTGGCATTTAACCTGGACTCTCAAGAGTTTCTGGGTGAGTTGGTAAGTGGTTTTGGCTTGGATCAACCGCATAAGATTTTACTGGTTCCACAATTACAAGACCGTTTTCACGAAGATGCCAATAAAGTGCTCAGACCCAATGCAGGCAATTGGTTTAATCCAGCCTCTTCTGGTCGTGGATTTAACATCGGGATATTTGACAATCGCTTGCAGGTTTTGTGGTTTACCTATGACAACGATGGTAATCCAATTTGGTACACCGCTGCTGACTTGCTCATTGACCATACTTTTACAACTGATTTACTGAAAACTCAACAGCAACAAGATGGCTCGGTGACCTTTGATACCATCGGGCAAATCACCCTGGAGTTTGTTAATGAAAGAGAAGCCATGATGAGCTGGCAAATAGGCAATGACTCTGGACAGGAAGCCATTTACTGGTTGCAATTTAGCCTCGAACCCGATGTTGCTGACTACACTGGCATGTGGACTCGCCCTGATGCACCCGGTTGGGGCACTGCGATGATTAACAATGGCGATAAAACCGTGGCCATTCCTTTTATCTATGATGAAAATGGTGAACCCCGCTGGGCCATCAGTGATGTGGCTGAAGGCTTGCAACCATTCAGTTTTTCCATGAACACTGTGTTCAGTGACACTATATGCCCAACCTGTAGCGGCGAGAGCAATGTACGATTAGAACCGGCAGGCACTATGATGTTTCATCTATCAAACCAGCCCTATTGGAGCAGCGATTTGGTTTGGCCTACTCCTTTATCTGGCGGTTGGGATTTGAACCAAACGGAACTGATCAGAATTTCCAGTAACCCGACCAGACCGCGTTAATTGATCAGGGTCGAGTTGCTGAGCAACTCGACCAGCGCACTCGGTTAGGCAAAGTATGTAAGCATGGCGGTTTGCCGTAGGCAAGACGACTGTATGGAAACAGGAGTTAGGGACGAGACAGGATCAGAGACCAAAGCCTTGCTGTAATACTTGATAAGCCGTGAACAAAGCGGCCACTTCCGCTCCAAG
>JAGRJR010000101.1 GCA_020442635.1 Lysobacterales bacterium | reverse complement strand
GTGGCTCTCCGTGTCTGAAGATTTTATGCCTTTTGAGGTCAATGTCACGACAGAAGACCCCGGTGTTGATGCCTTGGTTAAGAGTGATGCGCAAGATACCCAGTGGGGTATTCGTGTGGTTATTGGGTGACCTTTCCCCAAACTTAGTACCAAGTCTTGGATGAGATAATTCATTTTATGCTGCCTGTTCAGCAAATGCCACAGGCGTTAAATATTTCAATGAACTGTGTGGTCTAATATGGTTGTAATGATTCCTCCATTTGTTTATTTTTTCTATTGCTTGCTCGATTGATTTAAACCAGTTTTGGTTCAAACATTCATTTCTAAATTTGCCATTTAAGCTTTCTATAAATGCATTTTGTGTTGGTTTACCTGGTTGAATGAAGCCCAGTTTTACACCAGTTTGTTGTTGCCAATAGAACATGGCTTTTGAAGTGAATTCAGTGCCATTGTCGCAAACCACTTGATCTGGTTTGCCTCTTGTCTCAATCAGCTCACTTAAAAATCGGCCGACTTGTCGACCACTGATTGAAAAAGCAGTCAGCTGACCAACCATTTCTCTGGTAAAGTCATCAATCACATTTAAAACCCGAAATCGTCTGCCATTGGCCAGTTGATCACTGACAAAGTCCATAGACCACCGCACGTCAGGACGGTTGGGCACAAACATAGGCATCCTGGGCCTGATTAGCTTCTTGCGTTTCTTGGTGCGTACCTGCAACCCCAATTCTGTGTAAATTCGGTAAGTTCGCTTCTTATTACAAGCTAGCCCTTCGGACTTCATCAGCCCATGCAAGAATAAATAACCATAGCTGGGATGCTTGGTAGCCAACTCCAGCAATCGCTTTTTGAAGGCCTGATCACCCTTGGGCTTAGCCTGATATCTGAATCCTGTTCTACTGATGCCTACCAAATCACAAGAAGTCCTTTCACTGAGTTGGTATGTCTTTTTGAAGTGTTTGACAATGTTCTTCTTGCTGGCAGGCTTCACCACTTTTTTGACAGAACATCCTTCATGGCTTCATTTTCCAATAGTTTTTCTGCTAATAATTTCTTTAGCTTGGCGTTTTCACTCTCTAGTTCTTTCAGTCTCTTGGCCTCTGATACTTCAAGTCCTGCATACTTGCTTCGCCAGTTATAGAATGTTCCTGTTGATATGTTTAATTGACGACAAATTTCATCAACCTTAACGCCAGATTCATGCTGTTTGATAGCACCAATTATTTGCTCTTCTGTGTAACGTTTCTTCTTCATGTTGAGATCTCCTCTTTCTTAGTTTAATTGGAAATCTCATCCTTGTCATGGTGTTAATATTGGGGGAAAGGTCACCATTGATCATGAAGATCCATGTGGGTCTGCATTCATAATTACCAAAGGCACTATCACTCTTGAACAGTTGGATATCACAGAAAACCGATCGTTTATTTCCAGCACTCCAGGAATTCACATAGAAAATGCTTGTGTTATCGGCCATCAGGTTAGAATTAATAATAATGTTGGAAATTCTGATCAGAACTTTAGTTTTGCCAAATCGGGAGCATTTTACGTGAATGGCTCATTGCCGCCGGATACAAAACAGCTTAAAACCTGTGTGATGTTTGATGAATTTGAAATCAGCAATAATTCTGGTGAAGTAGCCATTCTTGCAAGAAATGCGTTGGTCAAGCTTGAAAATGGTTTAATTTCAAACAATCTTGGCATTGGCTTACACAGTGATGCAGCCAATCAAATAGTATTGGAAAACACAACAATAACGGGACATCCACAACAAGCCATACTGAATGATGGCGGCTCTGAAATCAACTTGATTCATTCAACGATTGTCAAAAATGGCTCCGATGACAGTACAGTGGGTGGCATTCATGATGTTCATGGCGTTGAGTTTCCTGGAGGACAAATCAGTCAAAATGATTTTGTTAAACTTACCAATACCATTGTCGCAGATAACGGCCCGGGTTTTTTCGCCAATGACATCAGAAGTGCAACCAGTTTGGGTGGCAATATCATTGGTGAAGCCACTATTTTTTCGGAATCAAACAGCGATTTAACGGGAGTTATCCTCGATTTGGGCAAGCTACAAGATCTTGGCGGGTTTGCACACGCTTACCAGCTTCCCCTTGAGTTTGTTGACCTGGCTGACAACCAGACTTGCTTGAAGGCAGATTCAAGGGGGATGAGTCGTCCACTTGATGGCGACCAAGATGGAATCAGTCAATGTGATGCTGGATCAATTGAAATGACGTCCAGTGATATAATTTTTGCCAACAGTTTTGAAAAGAATTGATGGGCAGGCCAAATTGAAGACAGGCTAAAGGCAATCTTACGGCCAAAAAAAAGTGGCAGCTTTACAAGCAATTAATGATAAGTCAGAAAAAATATCCAAAGAAACTGGATTGCTCCACACCAAACGACCAGAAAGCCGAAGCATGAGTTGCAGAGATAACTGTTGGGACAATGCAGTGATGGAACGTTTTTTCAGTAACCTGAAAACAGAATTGTTTACTTACTTGTTTACAAAAAGCTTTGTGTTGATTGACAGCTCAAATGGTTTACCAACTGCTTGTGGTTTTTTACAGAAAGTTTAAATATTAAATCAAAGTATCGCGCCAGTTAATTCAATCAGTTGGTTTAAGTTGTACTGTTCCTTGATGATTTGTTCTTTTTGAGTTTTTTTAAGAATTTTTATTTTTAGTTCTAATTTTTGTGCATCCGCTCTGGAACCAACTCTGATTTGATAGACTAATTTGAGTTGTTTGAACCTGCGGGTGAATTTAGCACCATATGGATGACCTGTCTGGTGTTGTTGGAGTCTGGTTTCTGGGTCAATGGCTATGCCGGTGTAAATGATTTTCTGGTCACATAACAGCAGGTATAAATGATAAACAGCTTCATCATTCATGATGGTTGTTTTTGTTTGATGTCACGTTTATTTTTGATAGCGACTAACAAGGCAAGTGCAAAAAATGCACCAGGTGGCAATACCGCCAGTAGAAATCCTGAATAATTTTCCACCAGTGTCAGTTCAATGGTATGTCCCCATTCACCGAACAATAAATGTGCCTGACTGAATAGGGTGCCTTGGCCAATGACTTCGCGCATCATGCCAATGACAAACATCACTATAGCAAATCCCAAACCAACAAAAAAACCATCCTTCACCGACAACCACAAAGTATTTTTTGAGGCGTAGGCTTCGGCTCTGGCCATGATTAAACAGTTGGTGACAATCAAAGGTATAAATATCCCCAGTATCAAATACAACTCATGAAAATAAGCATTCATGACCATTTCAAGGGTGGTTACTACACTGGCTATCAATAACACAAACAAGGGAATACGGATTTCTTTTTTGGTGATGGGTCTAATTAGTGACACCAGAAAATTAGTGATTACCACCACGCTGATGGTTGCTACCCCCATACCCAAGGCGTTAATGGCTGTGTTGGAAACTGCCAGAAGTGGACAAAGCCCAAGCATCTGCACCAGAGCTGCGTTGTTATCAATTAAACGGGTTTTGATGAACTCACTCATGATTAAATGACACCATTGCTGATTAGGAACTGTTGATGAAACAACAAGGCTTGCTTGATGGCACTGACCACCGCTCTTGGGGTGATGGTTGCTGCGGTGATTTGGTCAAAATGACCCTGATCTTTTTTGACTTTCCAACGATCAATTTCGGGATAATTCAAGGAAGTGTTTGGAAACTGTTCTAACCAGTCACTTTTTTTGCGTTCAATTAAATCACCAAGGCCGGGAGTTTCTTTGTGCGCAATAATTTCGACAGCTGTTATTTGACCATTGACCTGAACTCCAACCAGTAAATCAATGTCGCCGGAATAACCATTTCTTGCGGTGACAGGAATGGCCAGTACCGATAATAAACCATTTTTGGTGCCGACGTACAGCTGTTCTGTTTGACGATGGCCCAACTGTACGGGTTCAAAAATATCAATCGTGCTTTGCAATATATCGTTGTCTATCAATTCTTCAGGAACCAGTCGTTGTAATGAGGCGCGTTTTTTTTCCTGCTTGATGAGGGCAATTTTTTCAGCAGTTAAAGCATGGCTAATCATCAATAATGCACTGGTTAAAAGGGTCATGGCTGCCAGAATAATTGGCAACCAGCTTTTGTTTTCCTTGCCAACAGATGTCATGGCAACGCCCCCGGTTTTTTGCCATAAGGAGCTGGGATGGTTAAACGATCAATCAACGGCGCCGACATGTTCATCAACAATATTGCAAAAGCCACTCCATCAGGGAAAGAACCAAAATTTCTGATCAGGACAGTTAATATCGCTACACCGGCAGCAAATATTAATTTACCTCGGTTTGAAGAACAGCCGGATGTCGGATCAGTGGCAATAAAAAAAGCGGCCAACATGATGCCACCTGAAAAGATATGTTGCAGCGGTGACATAAAAACATCGTTATTAAATAAATAAAATGGGGTTGAGAACACCAAGGTGGTCACTAGCAAAGCCACCGGTACATGCCAGGTAATGATGCGTTTATACAGCAAAACCAATCCGCCTATAAACAGCCAATTGGCAATCCATTCCCAGCCCATACCGCCAAAGTCACCAAAGATCGTTTGTGCAGTGATTTCGCTGAGACTGTAATTTTGCTGCAATCCTGTTTGGATGGCTGCAAGTGGTGTGGCAGCGGTAACGGCATCGACCTGAGTTTGTTGATGTCCCGAAAAAATCCAGTTAAGTAACTCAGAGAAAGACAAAGGCTCTACTGTTTGTGATAAACCGATTAGTTCGCTTGGAGGAAGCCACAATGACATGGATTGGGGAAAGGCAATTAGAATTACGGCGAAGCCCACCATGGCTGGGTTAAATATATTGTTACCCAAACCACCGTACAAATGTTTAGCGACAACTATTGCGAAGAACATACCCACCACTGAAACATACCAGGGAGCAATTGGGGAAATACATAATACAAACAACCAGGCAGTGACCAGGGCGCTAAGGTCAGTAATAAATGGTTTTAGCGGTTGTTTCCGCCATTTTAGACACCACCATTCAAACAGGTAAGCACTGGTTGTGGCTAATATCATTTGCAGCACAATACCCAAACCAAAATAAAACACATGGGCAAGGATAGCTGGTAACAAGGCCAGACAGACCCAAAGCATCACTTTTTGTACACTAATACGACTGGGGATGTGAGGTGCGCTTGTGGTGTTAAATGTCTTATTCATCAGCAGTCTCTTGGGTTTGTTGCTTGATGCGTTGTAATACGGCAGAAATTTCTTTTTTGGCGCTATCTTTATCAGCCAATTGGGCTGTTTTTTGCCGCCTTTTGGCCTGTCTCTCTGCTTTGATACGCTCCATTCGAGCTTCTCTGTTCTCATGTCGTAAACGGGCTTGGTCGGCTTTTGCTCGTTTGTGATCCAGATAGGTCAATTCGCTTTTGGCGAAGCGATAAAAATCAACCAGATTGATGTGACTCGGACATACCCAAGAACAAGCGCCACATTCAATGCAATCAAACACGTGGTGTTCACGGGCTTTCTCCAGATCATTGGCCTGCCCATTACCATTGATGTACCACAGTAATTGTTGTGGCAGCAGCTCTTGCGGACACACTTTCACGCAGTCACCACAGCGTATGCAGGGCATGGCTTTGATCTCAGGTTTGGTACAATCTTTCGGTAAAGCGAGTAAACAATTGGTCGTTTTTTCAATACCAATTTGTTCATGGGGCATGGCATAACCCATCATTGGACCGCCAACCACCAGCTTATCCACATCATCCTGACAGTCAGCCAGCCGCAACAAATGTGCAAAAGGGGTGCCAATTAAAGCCAGATAGTTTCGTGGCTGCTTAATGCTGTCACCAGTGACGGTAACAACTCTGTCAATTAATGGTCTTTGTAATTCTATCGCATCATAAACTGCTTTGGCGGTGGCCACATTCTGCATCACTACACCCACGGCCAAGGGTGTTTGTCCACTGGGGACTTCCTGGCCGGTTAACACTTTAATCAACTGCTTTTCGCCGCCTGTGGGATAGATGGTGGGTACTTTTACAACGGTGATGTTGTGAATTTGTTGTTGCTTCAGCTGTTCATCTAACTGTTTTTTCACGCCACCGATGTTATCTTCGATGGCAATGATGGCCTGTTGAGCTTCAGCCGCTTTGATTAACCACTGAGTTCCTTTTATGATTTCAACAGGATGATCCAGCATCAACCGTTCGTCACAGGAAATATAAGGCTCACATTCAGCTCCATTGATGATTAAGGTGGTCGCATTGTGTTGAATAGTGGCCGTGTCCTGCTGATATTTGATGTGTGCTGGAAAACCCGCACCTCCCATACCAATGATCCCTGCCTGACGAATCTGTTCAATAATTTCAAAACGATTTTCTGGCAAGCATTTGTGCTCGGTGCCAAGCCATTGCTCCTGACCATCTGGTTTGATGGTGATGGTCAATGCTTCGCTGGCATCTGAGCCTGCTGTAGGTTGTTCATCGATAGCGGTAACTATTCCAGATGTGGGAGCGTGAGCAAAAGTACCAAAAGGATGATCTGGTCCCGCAATGACTTGACCTTTTAGTACATGATCACCTATTTTAACAACTGGTTCAGCCGCTACTCCGCGGTTGGCTTTCAGGGCAATCATCAGTTTGTTAGGTATACCAGCTGATTTGACGGCTGGGTCACAAGAAGATTTTTTGTGGTGGCGCAGAACCAGACCACCATGAAAATGTGACTGTGACTGATTTGTTGGCCGGTTTACCACGAACGGGCCTCCTCTATGGTGCTAAGCAAGGCGGGTTTAAGGTTACGTTGAAATTGAACAGGCATGGGCGCCGGGATTTTGATGATGCAATCAACCGGGCAGGCTGGGATACATAAGTCACAGCCAGTGCATTCTTCAAGTATCACTGTGTGCATTTGTTTGGCTGCACCCACGATGGCATCAACAGGGCAGACCTGGATGCATTTGGTGCAACCAATACAATCCGCTTCAACGATTTCAACCACTTGATCTGCTTCCTCAACACCATTTTCTGGATTGAGTTCCATCATTTCCACATCCAACAGTTCGGCCAGTTTTTTGATGCCTTCCTGACCGCCTGGGGGACATTGGTTGATTGGCGCTTCGCCTTTGGCGATCGCTTCAGCATAGGGCTTACAACCGGGATATGAACATTGTCCACATTGTGTTTGGGGAAGGATGGCGTTGATTTGTTCAACTATGGGATTGCCTTCAACTTTGTACTTATTGGAAACCCATACGATCAGTAAGCCAAATCCAGTCGCCAGTGCGACCATGCCACCCAAAGCCAGCCCCCAATGCTGCCACCAATCTATCATGGTGTCATTCCGGAAAAGCCCATAAAAGCCAATGACATGATGCCAGCAGTCATCAAAGCAATCGGCAGACCGCGAAAAGATTCAGGTACGTTAGCCATTTCCAGTCGTTCACGGATGGCAGAAAACAATACCAACACCAGGCCAAAACCTACAGCAGCGCCAAAACCGAAAAAGGCGGATTCAATCAGGCTGTTTTGCTTCTGTACGTTCAGCAAAGCCACGCCCAAAACGGCACAATTGGTGGTGATTAAAGGTAAAAAAATGCCCAGAACCTGGTACAACAAAGGTGACGACTTGTGCAAAATCATTTCGGTGACTTGAACCGTGACTGCAATCACCAAAATGAAACTGAGGGTTTTTAGGTACTCAAGGCCGAGAGGCACTAACAGGTATTCATTGACCAAATAACTGGCGATTGACGACATAGTCAACACAAAAGCCGTAGCAAAACTCATCCCCAAGGCTGATTTGTATTGTGTTGATACCCCCATAAATGGACAAAGACCCAAGAAGCGAACCAACACAAAGTTGTTCACAAAGGCTGCGCCGATAAATATGAGGAACAAGTCAGTCATGTAGTTATTTTACCCGCATGCCAGGTTGTGCGCCGTCATGTGGTTCCAAAATAAACAAGTCTTTACCTCCAGGTCCTGCTGCCAGAACCATGCCTTCGGAAATGCCAAAACGCATTTTACGTGGTGCGAGGTTGGCCACCATCACAGTATGTTTGCCAATCAAATCTTCAGGTTTGTAGGCGGACTTGATTCCAGCAAAAACATTCCTGCATTCACCACCTAAATCCAGGGTCAGTTGCAGTAACTTCTCTGCTTTCTCAACATGTTGTGCATCAACAATTTTGACGACGCGCAAATCCACCTTGGCAAAATCATCAAAAGTGATTTCTGCACTGATAGGATCGGCTGCCAGCTGGCCGTTGTCATTTGGCTTTTCCAGGGTGTTAGCTGCAGCTTGTAAATCTTGTTTGCTTTGTTCAATGATGGCGTCCAGCGTTTCAGGTTCTATGCGATTGATCAGCGGTTTGAATTTAGCGATGCCATGATTTAACAAAGGTTGTTTGATGGCAAACCAGTCATTCAGATCCGTTTGCAAAAATTCTTCAGCCTTTCTGGCAGTGAATGGAATCACTGGTGCCAGCCACGTCATCAGTACACGAAACAGGTTAATGCCAGTTGAGCATACTTGATGTACTTCTTGCTGTTTGTTTTCATCTTTAATGGCGACCCAAGGTGCCATATCAGCGATGTACTGGTTGGCTTTATCCGCCAGTGCCATGATTTGTCTTACCGCTGCATTGTATTTGCGGTTTTCAAATAATTGGGCAATTTCATCTGAATGGCTCAGAAACTCATCATACAAAGCTTGATGATGTAATTGAGGGGACAATGTTGAGTTAAATTTCTTTTTAATAAAACCTGCACAACGTGAAGCAATGTTGACCACTTTGCCGACCAAATCTGAATTTACCCGTTGTCTGAAATCATCCATGTTCAAGTCAATATCGACTAAACCATCGGATAATTTGGCAGCAAAATAATAGCGCAAATAATCAGGGTTCAGATATTGTAAGTATGTTGATGCTTTGATAAAGGTACCGCGAGATTTGCTCATTTTGGTACCGTTTACGGTTAAAAAGCCGTGCACATAGACCGCATTGGGTAATTTCATGTCGGCGCCATATAACATTGCGGGCCAGAATAAGGAATGAAAGTACAAAATATCCTTGCCGATAAAGTGATACATTTCATGTTCAGAATGGGGATCGACCCAGGGTGAAAATTCTTCACCTTTTTGTTCACACAAATGTTTCAAGCAGGCGAGATAACCCACTGGTGCGTCCATCCACACATAAAAGTATTTACCTTGTTCTTCGGGAATTTCAAAACCAAAGTATGGTGCATCACGGGAAATATCCCATGATTGCAAACCTGCTTCAAACCATTCAGCCAGCTTGTTGGTGACCTCTTCCTGCAATGTTCCTGAGGCCACCCATTGTTTGAGCATGTCCTCAAAGTTTTTCAAATTGACGAAAAGATGTTTAGATTCTTTCATCACTGGTGTCGCGCCACTGACCACCGAAACCGGGTTGATGATTTCAGTTGAATCATAGGTCGAACCGCAGGCTTCACAACCATCAGAATACTGGTCTTCAGTGCCACATTTTGGACAAGTGCCTTTAACAAAACGATCGGGTAAAAACATTTCACGCTTGG
>JAGRJR010000100.1 GCA_020442635.1 Lysobacterales bacterium | reverse complement strand
GATGTTCTGAAATACGGTGTTCAATTAGAACGGATTATGGCAGAACCCATTTACATCAAAACCCAACAACCCCAAGGAGGTGACTCATGAAGTCAATTCTATTACAAATATCCATATTATTTTTCTTGCTCTCTTTTACATCAATGGCTTTGACTTCCGGTGACCATACTGATGGAGATGACCATGATGAGAATGAACAAATGGTTATCATTGATGATGAGACCGCCAGAAAGTCGATGATCAAGACTGAAATAGCCACATCTGGAGTCATCAATGAACAATTAAAAGTTTATGGCAAAACAGTTAACGACCCCAGTCAAGTAAGCCACATCAGAGCCAGATTCCCTGGCACAGTAGTTAATGTCAATGTTCAAATTGGAGATACTGTCAAAGTGGGAGACACGTTGGCTTTTGTAGAATCTAACGAAAGTCTGAAAAAATACCCCATCAAAGCCCTTATGCCTGGTGTAATTGTAGCCAGACACGCCAATCCCGGTGAAATGGCGCTTGATCAAGTGCTTTTTACCGTGGCTAACTTCGATAAGATTTGGGCAGAGTTACAAGTTTTCCCAGGCCAGTTGAGTCAAATTAAAAGTGGTCAGAATGTAATGATTTCTGGGTCTGATAATATTGTGGTTGCTGAAATTGAACACATCATTCCATCTCAGAATGAAAAGCCATACTCCATTGCCCGAGTGTTGATCAATAATCAGACTCAAGAATGGACCACTGGATTATTGGTTTCAGGGCATGTGAGTGTTAACACCACTCAGGCAGATTTGGTGGTTCCCACCAAAGCCATTCAAATCATTGAGAACAATTCTGTGGTGTTTGTGAAAAATGGGCAGACTTATTCTGCACATGTTGTAAAACCTGGTCGCACAGATGGTCAGTTCACTGAAATTCTATCTGGGCTCAGTATTGGAGATGAGTATGTCTCTGAGAACAGTTACCTAATTAAGGCTGATATAGAAAAATCAGGCGCTTCGCACGATCACTGAAGGAGGATATAATGATTGAATCAATTATTAAAGCCTCTATCAAGAGGCGCTGGTTGGTGATGGCAGGTGTTTTGCTGTTGATTGGGACAGGCGTATGGAATTATCAGAAATTACCGATAGATGCAGTTCCTGATATCACCAATGTTCAAGTTCAAATCAATACAGAAGCACCCGGGTTTTCACCACTTGAAGCTGAACAAAGGATTACTTATCCGGTTGAAACTGCTCTGGCAGGGATACCCAAACTGTCCTATACCCGATCTTTATCCCGTTATGGGTTATCGCAGGTAACAGTTGTTTTTGAAGAAGGCACCGATCTGTACTTTGCCAGAAACCTCATCAATGAAAGGCTAGGTGCCATCAAAGGATTATTGCCAGAAGGTTTAGAGCCTGAAATGGGCCCTGTTGCCACCGGCTTGGGTGAGATTTTCATGTACACCGTTGAAGCCGAAGAGGGTTATATCCAGGAAGATGGAACGACCATTGACTCAACAGAGCTTCGAGAAATTCAAGACTGGATCATTAAACCACAACTGTCACTTGTTCCAGGTGTTACTGAGGTTAATAGTATTGGTGGTTTTAACAAACAATACCATGTAAACCCCAGCCCTGAGAAGATGCTGAGTTATGAGATATCTTTTGCAGACATCAGCCAAGCACTTGAATTAAACAATGCCAATGTGGGTGCAGGTTATGTTGAGACCAACGGTCAACAAATTCTGATCAGATCACCTGGTCAATTAAAAACAATTCAAGACATCGAAGATGTGGTGGTTAAGAATATTGATCACGCTCCGATTAAAATCAAGGACATTGCTGATGTGGGTATTGGTAAGGAATTGCGCACCGGTGCAGCCACTCAAGGTGGCAAGGAAACAGTACTTGGAACGGCCATGATGTTGGTTGGTGAAAACTCCAGAGCAGTTTCACTTTCTGTGGCAAAGAAGATAGATGAAATCAAAAACACTTTACCAGAAGGCGTGTTAATTGATTCAGTCTATGACCGTACTTCATTGGTTGATAAAGCCATTTGGACGGTACAAAAAAACCTGACTGAAGGTGCCTTGTTGGTTATTGTCATTTTGTTTCTGCTGTTAGGTAACTTCAGGGCTGCATTAATCACGGCTGCAGTTATACCATTGGCTATGTTAGCCACCATCAGTGGCATGGTAGAAGCTGGCGTTTCGGCCAATTTGATGAGCTTGGGCGCATTGGATTTTGGCCTGATTGTTGATGGTGCGGTGATTATCATCGAAAATTCCATCAGGCGACTTTCTGATGCCCAGAAAGGCAAACGCACATTGCCATTAAAAGAACGTCTTGAACTGGTATTCACCGCAACCAATGAAGTAATTCGCCCGAGTTTGTTTGGTGTGATTATCATTACTGTCGTTTATATTCCATTGTTCTCGCTGACTGGTGTGGAAGGTAAAATGTTTCACCCCATGGCATCCACTGTAGTAATGGCATTGTTATCAGCGTTGATACTTTCATTCACTTTTATTCCTGCAGCCATCGCTTTATTCATGACAGGAAAAGTCAGTGAGAAAGAAAGCATCATCATTCGTGGAGCCAAATCAATCTATCAACCCATGCTAAAAGTAGCCATTAAGTTGCGTTGGTTGGTATTGGTCGGTGCCATGGTATTGGTTAGCTTTGCTGGTTGGCTATCGACAAGATTGGGCTCAGAGTTTATACCCGAACTTAATGAAGGTGATATTGCCATGCATGCCATGAGAATTCCTGGAACTGGACTTGACCAAGCCATCCAAATGCAAAAAATCTTGGAAGAGCGGATTTTAGAATTTCCTCAAGTTGCAAAAGTGTTTGCCAAAATTGGTACACCTGAGGTTGCCACTGATCCGATGCCACCCAATGTGGCGGATAATTTCATTATGCTTAAACCAAGGGATCAATGGCCAGAGCCATCTTTGACTCAAAGTGAGCTGGTGGAACAAATTGAACAAGCTGTGCTTGAGCTACCTGGTAACAACTACGAATTCACCCAACCCATTCAGATGCGATTCAATGAACTCATTTCAGGGGTCAGGGCAGATTTAGGGATCAAAGTGTTCGGGGATGACTTGGATCAACTGCTCAAATCCAGCAATGAAATACTTGAAGTAATCGAACAAATCGATGGCGTGGCCGATGCCCGTGTTGAACAGGTCACTGGTTTACCCATGTTGTCGGTAATTCCTGATCGTGTGTCCTTATCTCGTTATGGTATCAACGTGGCCGATGTTCAACATGTGGTTAAAACAGCCATCGGAGGACAAGGGGCCGGTATTATTTATGAAGGCGACAGGCGTTTTGAAATCATGGTGCGCTTAGATGAATCATTGCGCAGTGATTTAAACCGATTGTCTGAACTTCCAGTGCCACTGAATGATGGCAGCTATGTACCTTTGAGTGAAGTGGCTGAATTGATTCTGGCACCGGCACCCAATCAGGTCAGTAGAGAAAATGGTAAACGTTGTGTGGTGGTTACTGCCAATGTCAGGGACAGAGATTTAGGGTCATTTGTTGATGAAGCGAAATTGAAAATAACATCAGGTGTGAAGCTTCCTGCCGGATACTGGCTTGATTATGGTGGTACCTTCGAACAGTTAGAATCTGCCAGCAAGAGGCTGTCAATAGTGGTGCCAATCACTCTGATCATTATCTTCGGTTTATTGATTATGGCATTCAGCTCCTTTAAAGATGCATTGATTATTTTCACCAGTGTGCCATTGGCACTCACTGGTGGCGTGATCTCACTTTGGTTAAGGGGCATGCCATTTTCCATATCAGCAGGTGTTGGCTTCATTGCATTATCAGGTGTGGCCGTGCTCAATGGATTGGTGATGCTATCTTTCATACGTGATCTTTGGGCATCAACAGGCGATCTATATCATTCAGTGATCAAAGGCGCCATGACCCGCCTGCGACCGGTGTTAATGACAGCACTTGTGGCCAGTTTAGGCTTTGTGCCTATGGCGTTAAACACAGGCACTGGTGCGGAAGTACAGCGACCTTTGGCCACTGTGGTCATTGGTGGCATTATTTCATCAACCCTATTAACTTTATTTGTCTTACCCATTTTATTTGAATGGTTTTCAAGAGACAAAAAAAGCTCAGGAGAACAATCATGAGTACCGAAGAACACAATGTGGATGATGGGCATGACCACAATCATGAACATAATCATGACAAAAGTGGCTACTTGCCAGCCATAATTTCACTGGCTTTATTACTTTCAGGTTTGACACTTGAATTCATATTAAAATCTGATTTTTTCGTAGACTGGATTCTGATTGGGTGGTACGTTGCGGCGTACCTTCCTGTGGCCTTACCGGTAATCAAAGAAACCCTTGTAGCGCTCAGAAAAGGAGATATATTCACTGAGTTTTTCCTCATGAGCATCGCCACCATTGGTGCCATGTTCATTGAACAGTACCCTGAAGGTGTCGCTGTTATGTTGTTTTACGCGGTGGGTGAACTGTTTCAAAACGCAGCTGTTAACAGAGCCAAGGAGAACATCACTGCATTACTTGATGTCAGGCCCAAAACAGCTCACATATGGCAAGGTAATCAATACCAAACGGTTGACCCAGAAAAAGTAGAAGTTGGCGACAAGATTCAAATCAAAGTCGGTGAGAAAGTGCCACTTGATGGCAAACTCATTTCCAATAAGGCAAGTCTAAACGCAGCTGCCATAACAGGTGAGAGTAAACCACAAAGCTTGTTAAAAGGTGAAAATGTATTGGCAGGTTCAATCAATCTTGAATCAGTGATTGAGGTTGAAGTTGATAAGTTATACAACGATTCATCAGTCGCTAAAATACTTAATCTGGTACAGAACGCCACTGCCAAAAAAGCCAAAACAGAATTGCTCATCAGACGTTTGGCTAAAATCTACACACCAATCGTCGTGTATTTGGCCATAGCAATTTGTGTGGTTCCTTACTTTTTTGTTGAATCTTATCAGTTCCAAGATTGGTTGTGCCGAGCCTTAGTGTTCCTGGTGATTTCGTGCCCTTGCGCTTTGGTTATATCTATTCCGCTTGGGTATTTTGGCGGATTAGGTGCTGCATCAAAAAATGGCATTTTGTTCAAAGGTGCTACTTATATGGACACACTGATCCAAGTGAATACGTTGGTAATGGACAAGACTGGTACTGTAACCAAAGGGACATTTACAGTGAAAGAAATCAGCATTTCAAACCAAATGCCAGAGGATGAATTCATGAGTTATTTTTTGTCACTTGAAAAAACCTCAACCCATCCCATCGCTAAAGCCATCATGCAATATGAACACTCAGGTGGAATTAGTGATGCCATTGATGTTGAAGAAATAGCTGGCAAAGGCTTGAAGGGGTCTGTTCAGGGCAAAACGGTATTGGCCGGTAATAAAAAATTACTGGACCAATTTAATGTCAGCATGCCTGATGAAATATCATATATCGTTGACAGCATTGTGATTGTTGCCATTGATGGGCAATACGCAGGGTATGTAACGATTTCTGATGAATTAAAAGAAGATGCCAATCAGACCATCTCAGCAATCAGAAGTTTAGGTATCAATGAAATTGTCATGCTCTCAGGCGACAAAGACTCCATCACACAAAAGGTTGCCAAAGAACTGTCAATCAGCCAAGCACGAGGAGGGCTGCTACCTGAGGATAAGTTGAACCATGTAGAAGAATTAAAACAAGATCCAACTAAAATCATTGCATTCATGGGTGATGGTATCAATGATGCACCCGTGTTGGCCACCAGTCATTTAGGGATCGCCATGGGAGCCAATGGCAGTGATGTGGCCATAGAAACTGCAGACATGATCATCCAGACTGATCAACCTTCAAAATTTGTTACAGGGTTTAACATCAGCAAGTCCACACAACAAGTTATCTGGCAAAACATCATCCTCGCATTTGGTGTGAAGGTTATTGTGCTGATTTTGGGAGCTGCTGGTATGGCTACATTGTGGCAAGCGGTGTTTGCTGATGTGGGTGTTGCATTGTTGGCAATTTTAAATGCTGTCAGATTGCAAAAAATGAACTGGTGAATTTGAGTAAATGCAAGCTGTCTTTAGATGGCTTGCATCTATTTATGACCAGTAGTGATTTCTTGTTCAATTAATTTCTTGACTCTATAGCAACTATAGATATTAAGATTGCAAATAACAAGTAATCGAGAGACTTTATGCAAGCCAGCCAAGTAAACAAAACAAAATGTGAAACTGAAATCACTACAGAGCAATATACTCAAAAAACTCCTATATTGGACTTTGATTCACCAAAGATTCAAAGTCTGATTAAATCCTACGATTGGATTAATCTGAATGACTATGAAAAGATTGGTGCTGCCTATGAATACGTCCGTGATGAAGTACTGTTTGGGTACAACAAAAGCGATGACATTCCAGCAAGCCAAGTTCTTTCAGATGGCTACGGTCAGTGCAACACTAAAGGGAATTTATTGATGGCGTTACTACGAGGCCTTGGTATATCTTGCCGGTTTCATGGGTTTACAATCGACCAAAAGCTTCAAAAAGGTGCTATACCAGGTTATGTTTTTTGGTTGGCTCCAAAGTACATAATCCACAGTTGGGTTGAAGTTTACTATGAAGGGCAGTGGATTAACTTAGAAGGTTTTATCCTCGATGAGCCATATTTAAATGCCATTAAAGCCAAATTCCCAAATGAAATAGGATCGTTCTGCGGATATGGTGTTGCAACAACTTGTTTATCGAATCCTGAAATTGACTGGCAAGGAAAAGATACTTACATTCAAAAAGAAGGAATACACGATGATTACGGAATCTATGACTCGCCAGATGATTTCTATGAAGAAATTGGAACTAACTTATCTGGTATAAAAAAATGGTTGTATGAACGGCTGATTCGACATTTGATCAACAGAAATGTTTCTCGATTAAGAATTAAAAAAAATTAATCAATGCCTGATGTATTTTAAGAATGATTCTCTGGTCAAATAGTGCCTTAGTTTCAAAAATAGGTCTGCAAGACATAACAAAAAATGTACTGATGTTATTGAATTAATTGAATTAATACCCACATGGTAAGCATGATTCATATTCAGCAAGAAGGTGGATGGAATACTCTAAATATGTTTGATGACTTAAAGTTGATTAAAGGCTTCAAAAATAAAATTGATCCATCAAAATTAAAATTTGACCGTGCAATTGGTTTTTATACAGAAAAAGAACCCGTTCATTGTGGCCTGACGAATTGCAACCACCCACACAATAAAGGGGTAGTTATCAAATTCATAAATGGCGAAATAACAAACATAGGTCACATTTGTGGTAAAAATCATTATGGTGTTGAGTTCTCTGATTCTCACAGATCAATCAACCAATCATATGATGATCATGTGAACAGACAAACCATTGAAAGTTTCAATCTTAATAATCCAACATTTATTGATAATTTTAAGACCCTAAAACAAAAAGTAAAACACCTTAACTTATATGAAAAGTGTGCATCATTGATCAAAAGGAAATATCAAGATTTACCAGTTCCAGATCCGGTAAGAGAGAAACTTTCAAATATGATTACAAGCAGGTCACTTAGTCTGAATGTAATGAAAAAGATAAAAAAAGGTATATGGATGACGGTGTTGTTCATGACCCAGTTTACTCTGAAATTCATGTTGGCGACATTAAAGGACTAGACTATTTGTTTGAGGAAAATAGAAGGCATATTCTATTGAATGATCTCGAAAATTCAATTAGGTGTATTGGCTCAATTTCTAACGACTCTGGCAGTGAACACCTAAAAGAAGCGGCCAATCTTTGTGGCTCAATCATTAATTTGGTTGAACAGCACAGAAAAATCATAAGTAAAGGCTTTGACCTCCTGAAAAGCGAAAACCTAAAACTGTTATCTGAAATTGAATTAAACCCGAAAGAAAAGAAACAACTCAATAGGTTGGTCAATGAAATTACTATTGAATGAGTAACT
Source organism: Lysobacterales bacterium (assembly GCA_020442635.1). Taxonomy (GTDB): domain Bacteria; phylum Pseudomonadota; class Gammaproteobacteria; order Xanthomonadales; family Marinicellaceae; genus Marinicella. The sequence continues at coordinate 1,805 of JAGRJR010000100.1, read as the reverse complement.
GGTTCAACAAATTAATAAGAATTGCTGGTGCTTCGTTTCCAGGGTCTTCCAGTATTGTCCAGTTTTATTCTGAAATAAAATCTTTTCAAACTGAGAGGCGAATTTCAAAACTAGAGGATCCAATAAGTTACTTACACCAAGATGTTTGGTCAGTTGCAGAAGTCATATATAACCAAGTTTTGATTCAGGATTCTTGGAATCTTTAATTTGATGACAACATCTATAGCAAATATAAAAGGTGTTTAGCAGTTTTAAATAAGGCTAATTTAATCAGCATGACCAAAGGGCTTGGCCATGCTGTACCAGAGAGAGTCAATTTATCTGACTCAACTTTTCTGCTATATCTTTGTGACAAGTATGAGCAAAAACATAAAATGGATGAGTTAGTTGATATAGTAGATAGTTGTGAGTCAGGAATATGGTTAGATGGTGAGCTGCTTAGAGATTCTTTAAAATTACCATTGGTGGTAGTTGATGCTGTTTTTAATGTATTTGAATCTAAAGGATATGGAACAAAGTCTAAAACTATCGGGCGATACCAATACTTGTCACACTAAGCTATATAAAAGAAAGGGAAGTTCAAAGCAGGGCAGGTATTGATCTATTCAGTATCAAAATCCAGTAGTATCTGGTGTATTAGCTCATCAAATTTAGTAGTGTATTCAGGAGACTTTTTATCAGACTTCATGACCCATGCTTTTTTGAAACCTTCACGAGCACTGCGGAGAGTTCCTTTGCCGAATTTTGCATTGATACCATCCAGAACTCCCATGAGTTTGTGATTTACATCCGGTGTTGGATTGAATAGATCTGTCTGTACAAAATCAGCATCTGAAAAATCACTAAGCATGATACCGGCTTTCTTGTAATAAATTCCTTCTTTAAAAATTTTATCAAGACCATAAGTTGCAGCCTTGATGAAATCAATTGTCGAGTTACTTGGATTTGGAAGATTTAGAGTTATTGATCTGGCATACTGCTGATCCTGAGAACTAAATGGATTGGTCCTAATTCCAATAGTAACAGCACCTGCTACCGATTTCTGATCTCTAAGTGTTTTACATCCCCTTGATACATGGTAAGCAATTGCATCGGCTATTGTTTGTTTGCTTATGGTTTTTTCTCCAAATGACCTGGAACAAACGATTTCTTTTTTCTTTTCGGGATCTGCGTCAAAGGCAATACAACTCACTCCGCGAAGCTCCATGATTGTGCGTTCCAATACTACAGAAAAACGGCTTCTCATGGTTTTGAGGTTGCTGTTCCTCAGTTGCAATGCAGTGGAGATACCCATGGCATTCAGTTTTTCGGAAGTCCTGCTCCCCACTCCCCAGATTTCCTTAACCGGAAGATTTTTCAAAGCGTTTTGGATTTGTAGATCATCTTTTAGTTGTAAAACACTGCCGGGGATTTTCAGTTTCTTTGCATAATGGTTTGCTACTTTCGCTAGAGTCTTTGATGGAGCAATTCCGACACACACCGGTAACCCCAACCATTGCTGAATTTGTTTAACTAGTTTTTGGTTGTATTCAATAAGATTCAGATGCTCAAATCCTTTGTAACCGATAAAGCATTCGTCAATGCTGTAGTTTTCGACCTGATCGGAATATCTGGCAATGATATTGTCCACTCGATGTGACATATCTCCATAAAGGGCATAATTGGATGAGAAGATAGCAATGTTATGGTCCCTCACCAAATCTGCAATAGTATGCAGCGGAGCTCCCATTTTAATGCCTAATGCTTTGACTTCATCCGAACGAGCCACAGCACAGCCGTCATTGTTACTCAGGACAATAACCGGC